>JAFDDL010000317.1 GCA_019310865.1 Deltaproteobacteria bacterium
ATGAACGTACTTAATCTCCGGATTGAATGACATGAACTGGGCCGGATCAATGAGACAGTACAGCCGGCCCAGTTCTTCGCCGCCGTACTCCTTCCATACCTTGGCCCACAGGCAGTCCGTTGCCCGAATGACTGTCTCACCGTTCTTTTCGCTGATATCGATGGATGAATGGGTACCGATGGACGGTATCGGCTCGCCGGGCACCTTCATGAAGCTGTCCGGCGTCAACGGAAGCCCTTTCTCCAAGGCTTCCCGCCGCGCTTTCCCACCGATTTTCATCCCGTAATTTCGCATAGCTTTAACAATCAGCGTCTTACCGGCTTCTTCGCCCAGCTCTTTCACAATCGTCTCGGCAAACGCCAGATGAACCAAAGCAATCCGCCTCACCGCCTTGCCGACCTCGGCCTTCGCCTCTTCCAAGCTTATGGTTTCATCTTTTTTTCCCATTTTTCCCTTCTTTCTCGCTATAAGCGACAAGTTATAAAAATACAAGCTGTTACGCAAACCATAATCGCAACCGTTCACGGAACGTTGAAATTAGAAAATAGAAATTGGAAATTTGGCCTTCATACTTTTGTGCTATCGGAGTTCAACCACCTTCCAGGGTTGTGACGGTGTGATGCGGATCGATCGATTCACGGGATATCTTTCCTCTCTTCTTCCCAGGTTCGCCCCGGATCCCCGTACCAGGGTGGTCACTGCTCATGGTTGCACGAAAAGCCGGCATGCCACGCCAATAGATAAAGGCGGATGTGCCGAGGCTGACAAAATAGAGCAACGCAATGGAGTAACCCAGTTTCGATTCGTCCTGAAAAACATAATCTGTTTGAAGAGCGACAAGCATCGGCCCCAGCCCCATTCCGACAAGGTTGATGATAAACAGATAAACAGCGGAAACCGTTGCCCGCAGCCTATTCGGGGTGGCCATCTGAACGGCGGTGGGTCCCAGTATAAACGGCGCCAGTAAAAAAAGACTGCCGAAGCCGTACAATATGAGGGCCGCAACGGATGAGGTAACCAACGTCGCGATGGTCATCGGCACGATACCAATGACGGCACTGATTGCGGACACGCGTAGCGCCGCGTCCTTTATCCCTCGCGAATATAGCTTGTCGCCGATCCACCCCGAACCTAAGGCTGAAACGGCGCTCGTAGTCATTGCGATCAGCCCGAAAACCAAGCCGACTTCACCGGCTTTCCACCCGTGGTAACGTATGAAAAATGTGGGCATCCAAGCCGCTGCACCGAATCCGGCCATACAGGTAATTGCAACCCCTCCGAAAATGGCAGCAAATGCCTTTCGGTTGGTATTCAGAAAAATGAACGCCTCGGAAAGCGGGATGGCATCCCCCGTTTTGTCGCTGCCCTGATATCGCCGCAACGGCTCGCGCACGGTCAGCCCGATCAGCGTCGCAAGCAGCAAACCCGGCAGCCCAACCACGAAAAAAACGACTTGCCAGGAGTAAAGATTTCCAATGATGGGAATGGATATGTCACCCAAAGATTCAGCCCAATCAAGGACGACCCCGCCGATAATCAGCGACATCCCTCCCCCGGCAGCGCCACCCATGCTATATATTCCGATTGCCCGGGCAAGCGATCTTCTTGGAAAACAGTCGGCCATAATTGAATAGGCCGCCGGTGTCAGCGTGGCCTCGCCGACCCCGACACCGATGCGAACCAGCAACAACTGCCAATAGGCCTTGGTCACACCTGAAAGCGCGGTCATCATGCTCCAAACGGTAACCCCGGCGGTGATGATCACCTTACGGTTGGCCCGATCGGCAAGCCGCGCGATGGGCAATCCGGCGATGGCGTAAAAAATGGCAAAGCTGAAACCGAGCAGGAGGCTGATTTGGGTGTCGGAAACGCCCAAATCCCGCTTGATGGGAACCACCAGCAGATTGATCACTTGCCGGTCGATATGCGAGAGCATATAGGCAAATGCGAGGACCATGACCAGATACCAGGAATACCCCCGACCGGGCCAATTTAAAGGGCCATCATCTTCGATTGGCCTCTTACTTCTATCCAAAGGAACTGCCCTCCTCCCTGGTAAAAATTATGGTCTGTCTCCCGCGTCTGAGCCATCACGCACGAGAGACAGACCGTGACAGAGCAAAAGAATATTTTCTACAGGTAATTATAGACGATTCGAGGCCCAGTCGAATCAGTAATTGAACACCACCTGCAGCCCGAAAATCCGTGGTTCGGCCGGAATCAGAAAATCACCCGCCGCGTGAGAGGCCCTTTGCCCGTGCTCCTCATCCGCCAGGTTTTTCCCATACACATCCACGGCCCATCGCCCATCGGCCGTTTCAAAACGCAGCAGCGCGTGAAGCAGCGTATGCGCTTCGTACATGTTCTTCGGATCTTCCAATGCCGAATGGGTGAAAAAATCATCCGTCCAGGTCATATCGCCCCGAACCGTCACGAAGCCAAGTTCGGCAACCGGCATTACCCATTGCGCGCCCAGAGCGAATTTCCACTCGGGTGCATACGGCATCCGGATGTCCTGCATGGGCGGTAGCGGCAAGCCGGTAGCGCCGTCATAGGATGCAAACTCGTCGTAATTGCCATCGAGATAGGAGCCTGCAAAGTTGATGGTCAGCGGCGGCAGCGGCCGGGCGATCAGCTCCAGCTCCGCGCCCGTGATGGTGGAGTCGGCTGCGTTGGATATTGCCGATACTCCAAAAACGGTGATATTCACCTGTTGGTCTGTATAGTCGTTGTAAAAGACCGCGAAATTGGCGCGAAGTCTTTTGTCGAACCAGTCCGTCTTAGCGCCTATCTCATAGGCCCAAATGAATTCCGGATCAATACCCGGGGGAATTGACCCTAATGCATCGCCTGAGTTTTGACCGCTGCGAAACCCTCGGCTGGCGGTCAGATATAACAGCGCAGCTTCGGTCAGTCGATAATCGATCCCGAACTTGGGGGTCACTGCCGCCCAGTCATCAGCGAGACTATATGCCCCGTTAACCATCCCATACGCCGGGATTTCGAAGCTAAACGTAGTAACCCCGCTCATCGACTTTTCCTCATAGCTGTAGCGAAGATCCGCCTGAACGCGCAGCTTATCCGTTATCTGATACCCCACATGGGCAAAAGCGGCATAGGCATCTGTTTCGAGCCAAGCGGGGGCATCCACACTCAGCCCGGGGATCAGGTAGCTTAGGTTCACATAAACCCAATATGCTTCCTCCATCCGGTAGTAGAAAGCGCCCAAAAGTGCATCGAATTTTCCCCAGCGCCCGTCCAGCTGAATCTCCTGTGAAAACGATTCAATGGTCTGTTCAAAATCCTGGTTGCCAAGGTAGATGCTGCTGAAATCCTTGTCCTGCCAGGAGTCGAACTCCCGGTTTCGAAAACCGGTGATGGAGCGCAGCGTCAGGTTTCTTGGCAAATCGATGGTGAGATGCCCGGAAAAGCCCCAATCGTTCACATCCACTTCGTTCCGCGAGTCGTATTTAACGTCATGGAAATCGGCGGGTGGGACATATCCCGGAAGGGTCCCTATATTCTTTTCGCCTCTCCCGCCGGTGTTGGAGTCGAAGTAGTCGCCGCGCAGGACAATTTCGACCGCCTCGATGGGATTCAGCTCGATGGCGCCGCGAACCCCCGTATAGTTTTCATCCTGTGTATCTCTTCCGGTGAGATTTTTGATCCATCCGTCGGATTCACTGTCGGAAACGGTCAGGCGCGCTTTGACCTTGTTACCGACAATGGGGCCGCTGATGCTGGCGTCGAACCGCCGTTTACTATAGCTACCGATCTCGGCGCCGATTTTAAGTTCCAGCGCGTCGCTCGGCTTCTGGGTGACGATATTGATGGCGCCGCCGGTGGCATTCCGGCCGTACAGCGTGCCCTGGGGGCCCCTGAGCACTTCGATCCGCTCAACATCAAAAAAGGTGTTGCCGCCGGTCAGCCCCCGTTCCATGTAGATGCCGTCGACATAGATGGACACGGCCGATTCGCTTAGAACAATGGGATTGCTGTTTCCCACGCCCCGAATAAAAGCCGTGTTCCAAGCCTTGGAAGTAGAGAAAAACTCTGTGTTCGGCGTGTACTGGGCAACATCCACCAGGGTAAACGATTTTTTGTTTTTCAGAAACTCCTCGTCCATGGCCGTAATGGCCATGGGGGTCTGCTGAAGGAATGTCTCGCCGGTCTTGGTGGCAGTAACCACCGTGTCCTCCAGGATGTAATCTTCCGTCGCTTCTTCTGTAGCCTCTTCCGCCGCGCCGGCGATCACCGGCAGCAGCATCAATCCCAGCGCCAGCAGCAATGCCGGTATTGTCATCCAATTTGTACCCGTTAACAAACCTCTTTCCTTGCGCATCATTTACCTCCTGTTAAATTAGTTGTACATGAAGCCCTGTCGCCTATGCGATCGGGCGGTTAACACATGGATAAGGGTAATTCAATGCCTTTCCGGCACAGAGCCGGCAAGCCCGATTCAGCCGGCACTGCACGCTTCGTCGACTTCATCGCTGCTTTTTTTCTTTCTCATTGGGATAAGGTCCTTAATGATAGCCTTTTGGGTGAGAGGATCCAGTGTTACGTCCTCATTGACCATGGTCTGACAAAAAAGGCCGGGCTTGCCGTTTATTCTTCCCAAACAGCGCGCGCAGATGCCCAGCGCACATCCGGCGTGATCATAATAAGCGAGCGTATCATCCAGGTGCTGGTATATGTAATCCAAAACATTCATGGCGCTGGTGCCGCTGACAATCGGGACGCGATAACTTTTATAATAGGGCGCCTCATCCACCGAGGGATCGAAGCGAAAGACCGTCGCTGTAATTTCTTTTTCTTTCATCGCAAGATTTCCTTTGATATGGGCCATTACCCAGGTTCATAACTCCAATGACGTCTACCCCCGTCAATGCCCGCCTCCGATGTCCGAGTGGGCCGCCATCATCTGCTTCAACGCATCCACGTATGGTCGGATCCCTGACGGGGGGGTGTGCGATGTAACTGTCACCGGTCGGTGCTCGATTTGCATTTTTCCATCCGATACCCGGATGATGCTCTCCTTGAGCCAGTTGTCGTTGTCGGTGTCGGGAAAATCCGCCCGGTAATGAACGCCCCGGCTTTCCGTTCGGGCAAGGGCGCTTCGGGCGGCTGCCTCCAGCAGATGGACCAGGT
>JAFDDL010000318.1 GCA_019310865.1 Deltaproteobacteria bacterium
GATACGAAGAAAACCTTGTCCATCGCAAAATTTGTGAGTTCGCATACTTGTTTGGCCGCCACCTCTAGCGGTGGATTGGTATAATCGATACGATAGACAAATGCGGCCTTTTTCGCCTGTTCCCGCAGGGTATCCGCCATTTCATCGATCCCGTGGCCCAGATTGCAGAGAATGATACCCCCGGATCCATCGATGATTCTGGCGCCCTGGTCATCGTAAAGGTATATGCCTTCGGTTTTTACAATGGCGCGATATTCCCGGTTCATGAACACGTTCAGTACATGGCTCTTTTTCGTACTCATTGAAATCTTCTTCCCTTTCATTTGTGATTTGTCAAAAGCTTACCGTTCCGCTCTGCGCGTTGCGCACGCGATTCGATTCGACGCCGAATGATCGATTGCCGGCGATGGTCGATGGGAAAGAACCATAGCATGAAGCTGGCACTGACCAGCAGAACGGCCGGCAATATCAAGGTTGAAAAAATGATACCGAGATTGGCAATATCCGAATTGGGCCCGTCCACCGTATACCCGAAAGCGCCGATAATGATAAATCCGAGTCCACCACCCAGCGCATAGTTTAGCTTGGAAGTCAGGGTCATTGCCGAGAAATAGTTTGCCGAGCGATTGGCCCCGGTTTTGAGGATGTCATAGTCGATCACATCTCCGAGCAGCGCCATGGGCACCACATAATAGCAGGCCACGAACATGGCGCGAATCCCAACCAAAACAAAGAAGGGGATGAACGATGCCTCACCCGGATCGAAAAAGATCATGCCCACCAGGACCACCGAGCCAATGGCGTTACCGACCGCCCAGGACCGGTGCTTGCCGTACCGGTAAATTATTTTTAACCACACTGGTATGACAACAAAGGTGAACATCGCATCCGCCACAAGAAAATAGGGGAAGCGATGCCCCAATTGCATGTAAGTGTCGGAGTACAGGTAGATCAGCGAAAAAAACATGCCGTTGCCCAAACCCGAAACGATATAGACAGCAATGAAAAACCAGAAGGGCTTGTTTCCCTTGACCGAGTTAAACAGCCCCATGATGGAAGGTTTTTCGGTCGCCACCGGTTTGCCTTCCGGCCCCCAGACTGTGGCGGCAAGGGCAATAAACGGCATGAGACCAACGAAAAAAAATGCTATGAATCTCAGGGTTTCGCTGTTGTAGCCCTGGGATGCAAATACGGGAACCAACGGGATAACGGCAAATGTCAGGCTCCCCAGCTGTACAGCAAGACCGACATATGTGCTGATACGGGATCGTTCGTCGTAATGACGGGAAATCTCGGTCCCCCAGGCACGATGGGGAATGTCGATCATGGTGAAAGCCAGAAAAATGAGTAGAAACCAGACGGTGAAATACGCGACCCCGACATCAGCGGCCGGTACGTAAAAAAAATAGACTGACACCATGGCCAGGATAAAACCGCCCAGAACCCATGGTTTTCTGCGACCGAGCCGCGTTTTGGTGATGTCCGACAAATAGCCGAGGACGGGATCGGTTACCGCATCGAATATCCGCCCGACCACAAGGAGTGTCCCGATCACCGCCAGACTGATACCGGCATGCTTTGCATAAAAGGCCGGAAGGATCGCCAAGGTCGGGAACATGATGGCTCCGGAAATATAAGCCGGTGAGGCATAGGCGCTCAAACGCCAGAATGACACACGTTTATCGGACATATACAGACTCCATTTCAAACTTTGTCGAATGCGTCAAAGAGCCCCCGAACCAGGTCGAGCCAATGATAATTCTTGATCGTCGGATCGATGGAGTCGGGCGGAATGCGGACCACTTCAGAGACGGCGATATCAAGGAGGAAGCCCCAGTCCAGCACCGACACCTTTGCCTCCGACATGAGAACATGGCCATCCATGTAGGCAATTCCGGTGGGGTAGGTCATGGGGTCGTCGTGCCGTTTCACAACGAGTGGGAATTCTTTATGCACCTCCGTCTGCGTGCGCTTCTTCATTATTTTCACCGGGTATTAACCGGACGGCCTTCACGATTAATTTGCAACATGAAGCTTAATATTAATCGTACCGTTTAATTATAGACATAAAGATCAATTGTCAAGCTTTTTTTTTATTAAGGTGTTTGTATTTAGATTTTGTTGCGCTATTATTGTGTCAAACGTCAAGTGCACGATAGATCTTATAGAATTTTATTTTGCGATGTATCAAAACATGAAGGAGACAGCTTTGAAGCGGTATCGTTCATCATTCTTTGCCTTCCAGCCCCCTATCCAACAATATCCCGACCTCGTTTCAACACCTGGCCGGCTCTGCTGCCAGTGAGCTTTCCACCGCTCAATGTCACGGTGCCGTAACGATAACTCGCTCAATACCATCGGCCGGTTGAACCGGATTTTCAAAGGTCGCCCGGTCAATGATCGTATCGGGGTTGAACACCACCAGGTCGGCAAAATATCCGGTTTCAATTCGTCCGCGATGGGAAACAGAGAGAACTGCTTCGGCCTCCTGAAAACCGCTAAAAGGGCCATCGAATCATCAACCGCTAATGTTAAATATGTCAGACATATCCGAGGTTTTTGAGGCGGATGATATCTTTACCGGAGTGGAGGATATCACAGATTTGAAAAGTAGCTTTCAATCGGGAATTTAACTGCACTATTTCTGGTCACCTTACTTTTTCTTAATTTTTTTAGTTTCTTATAAACGCTCCCCCAGCCCGTTAACCAAGCTCCTACCAACTATTAAATTGATTGCAATTTTTGCAGAAACAGGGTAAATTCGGTCCTAATCGGCAAATATTCACCTTGTTTGGTAAAAATATTCTCGAAACAGAAGTCTATACAGTGCAAATAGGCCTTCTCAAGTTAGGCTGTCCTTATCTTGCGTTTACAGACATGAGAAATAACGCAATATCGATTTAGGATATAAACATGGAAGACAGATGGCTAACGGTTGATGACATTTGCAAGTATCTGAACGTCAGCAATGAAACCGTCTACAAGTGGATTGAACAGCGAGGAATGCCAGGCCACCGAGTTGGACGTCGATGGATGTTCAAGCAATCGGATGGCCCGAGGGCGGGTAGTCCAATTGAGCGATGAAAAAGCAAAACGTGAAATAGATGAGGAAGGTCTGTGTTTAATGGAGGAGGAGGTTCACGCTTTAAACGCTGATTTGTTAGAAAAGAAAGCGGATCTCGAACATTATCATTATGAAGTAGATATTATACGGAAGGAACTCAATAAGACGCGTCTGAAGGTGCAAACCGATCTTCAAACCGCGATTCGAGAGGAGGAAGAGATAAAAGGGCTCTTGCAACTGGCTTCACGGGCGAAATCCGCCTGGAATGAATATTTGCATTGCAAAGAAGAGACCAAACGCCTCACAGCCGAACGCGACAAATCATACAAACGTCAAGAAGCCATAAGGTTGGTTTTCAATACATCATAACAACCACATCGGCCCCTCCAAGTGAAATGCAACAATCACCATGGCTTATCAATCCGATTCTTGACGCCTCTCATAAGGAAGGACGACTATTGGGAGTCGATTTGTAATGACTCTATTAGACCTGCAACAAGGAGGATGACAACATGATGAAAGTATTAGATTTCGATATCGAAGGGTTCAGATCCCTAAGAAAAATTTCCTGGTCCCTTGCGGAGTTGAATGTGATCATCGGACCTAACGGTACCGGCAAATCCAACCTGCTCCGAATGCTTGAACTCATCTCGATTTCGGCCCAGGGCGGATTGGGGAAGCATATTCAAAAAGCAGGCGGAATGGAGCCGCTGGTTTGGGACGGTATTTCAGATAGCATCCGTTTTTATATCAAATCTTCCAAACTGTTGCCATTCTGGCTTGCGGATAAAAACTGGCTAACTTACGGGGTTGAATTGGCGAGACTCGGCAAAAGCGGAACCTATTCTATTGGAAAAGAACAACTTTTATATTTTCATCGGAAGAAACCGAAAGAAAAGGCCGAACCTTTTGCAATCCTGGACCGGAAAAAAATGACCGGCAGAATTTTCGATGAAAACCGTAAAGAATTGATAGCCTCAGAGGAGTCCTTGTTGGAGGATGAGACACTGCTTAGTTTGACGGCAGGACCTTTCACGATCAATCAGCATATTCCTGTTTTCCGTAAACAATTAGCTGAATGGCGTGTTTATCATGACGTGGACGTCAGCTTGGCGGCCCCCCTCCGCCAGCCGGCAATAGCCCGGTCGGAAAAACGAGTGGATGCGGACGGGCAAAATCTCATTCCGGTTCTGCATACGCTTTACACCGGAGATCGTGATTTCAAGAATGAAATCGATTCCGCAATGCGGGCCGCATTTGGAAATGATTACGAAGAATTGGTTTTCCCTCCCGCGGCGGACCAGAGAATTCAACTCCGTATCAGATGGCGGTCTCTTAAGCGGGAGCAATCTGCCGCGGACCTTTCCGACGGAACACTGCGGTTTCTTATTTTATTAACGATCCTGGCGACACCCTCCCCCCCACCGTTGATTGCCATTGATGAGCCGGAGACCGGTTTGCATCCTTCCATGCTTCCGATTGTTGCAGAGTATGCCGTGGATGCTGCTGAACGAACACAGGTTATTTTAACCACGCATTCGCCACAATTCCTGGATTCCTTTGGAGACACCAAGCCAACGACAACTGTTGCGAAATGGATTGATGGAGAAACGGTTTTGAAAACCGTGGATGGGAAAGAATTGGCGTACTGGTTGAGTGAATATTCTTTGGGTGCCCTCTATCGAACCGGTGAATTGGAGGATATGGTATGAAATTCGTACTCTTTGTGGAGGGGCATACCGAAAAACAGGCGCTGGCAAATTTACTCAAACGCTGGTTGGACCCCAGACTCGACAACCCTATCGGAATTCAAGTGGTGCGATTTGATGGGTGGTCTGATCTGGTTAAGGAGACGCCCAAAAAAGCACGAATGTATCTGAACCGGGAAGATATCATCGGTGTCATTGCACTATTGGACCTTTATGGCCCCACAATTTATCCTGACGGAAAGACCACTGCGGGAGCGCGTTATACTGGGCCAAACTTGCAACTGCCGGCCTTGAAAAGGTCCACATTGAGGAAGGTCTTGTCTATAAATACGAAAGAGTTTTGACATACTCCAATGGGAGCGACATTTCTAGTCAGTCTTGTCTATAAATACGAAAGAGTTTTGACATACTCCAATGGGAGCGACATTTCTAGTCATTCCGCTCTTCAAGGTTTTATAGAAGATCACAGTGGTACGAAGATTAAGCTTCAAGGAATTTGCTTCAATGGTCAGAAAGAAATATCCGGCAAAATAGGAGAGGGAAACCTCCAGATTAGCTTGAAGAAGATTGCGACCATAGAAATAAAGTCGGATGGCTCCGAGTGTTTTGCTAATGTAGCAATGACGTCCAAGGAGAAAGTGAAAATAAAAATAGATGGAAGTATAAAAGTGTCTGGAGAATCATCTTTGGGTAAGTACTCCATTCCGATCAGTAAGATGTCCCGTGTCGCTATTGTTCACAAAATATAATTCCACTATTTTATAGTGTTGACATCCACCGATCGAATTGCAGCAACCCCCGCTGTGTGTTTTCAACTCCTTGGGTCCATGAGACCCTGAAACCTTGGGGCGCTTCGAAAAAATGACCCGGCACCACCATAAGATTTATCTCTTCGCGAAGCCGCCGGACGGCCTCTGCGCCGGAGATGCCGTCGATTCGCTCCAGGGCAATCCCACCGCCCTGGAGCATAACGGCATGCAGCCTGTCATGAAAAGAAAGAAATTCTTCCATTTCAGAACGGGCGGACTTGAGAGACTGCAGGGCGTCGATCAACAGCTTCTCCAGTAGGTCCGGATGCTGGAATATCTCGCCGAGAAAATAATCCGCTAATATCTCGATCTCGTTTCAACACCTGGCCGGATCGGTCTCCCGTGGATTTTCCATCGCGCCATGTCACGGTGCCGTTAACGATTACCTGCTCAATACCTTTGGCCGGTTGAATCGGATCTTCAAAGGTCGCCCGGTCGATAATCATATCGGGGTGAACACCACTTGGTCAGCAACATATCCGGTTTCAATTCGTCAGCGATGGGAAAAGCCGAATGTATCAGAGGGATCTGCTTCGGCCTCCTGAAAACCGCTACTGTTAAATATGTCAGACATATCATTGCTTTTCCAACCGGCTGATATTATAACCTTTCGGCCGACTATCTCAGAAATCAGCAAGGTGAAAGCACTGGCTATTTATCCTAATTGTGGTCCGATATATAGTGTTAATCAACTGCAGATTGATTTGTTTCTTGAATTTGCCAGCCACACAATTAAAATCCTATTTGAAATAATATGTTCCCATTATGGGAAAATTGTTGACATTCCCAAATCGGGAATATATATTATTTACAATGAGAGTTATCACGACCAAAACTATTAATGCGTACAGGGAGTGTTACCCTGAAGCAGATGGCCCACTAAAGGCATGGGTGGCTCTCATAGAAGAGAATGAGTTTAAGCATTTTCCAGAA
>JAFDDL010000319.1 GCA_019310865.1 Deltaproteobacteria bacterium
GAGCAGGCGCCTTTACCTTCTGACCAGTTAAATGTTGTACATTGGCTACTGAGAGGGAACGTACGAGGTGACAAACCATGAAACTGTATCAAACTCCCAAATCTGATGAAATTGGGGCAGCTGCACGTCAGGTGATCCCGGGTGGGGTGATGAGCAACTTCCGGAAATCTGAGGATTACCACGCAGTCTATATGTCCCATGGCAGCGGAGCCAGACTCTATGATGTGGATGGCAACGAATACATCGATTACAGCCTGAGTTACGGACCGGCCATTCTTGGCCACAGTAACGAGCATCTTCGGCATGCCCTTGAAGACCAGGTCAAGCAGCTGCACACGTCGGAAATCAATGCGCTGGAATGTCAGGCCGCACAAAAGGTCTCGGCACACCTCGCCTCGGCCGAGCTGGTCCGTTTTGCCTGCTCCGGAACCGAAGCGAACTACAACGCCCTCCGGGCTGCCCGGGCCTATACCGCTCGAAACATGATCGTGAGGTTTAACGGGCATTATCATGGGGGGCTGGATCAGCTCATCGGCGGCATCGTTACCACGCCCGAGAACCCCGTTCCGGTTCATGGGCAGAGTGAAGAAGACTTCTATTCCCAGATGACCCATACTGCAGGCCGTGCCAGACATGCTTTCAACGACTGTTACATGATTGAATGGAACGACCTGCATGCGGTGGAATCCCTGTTTTTAAAATACGGAGACGATATCGCGGCCGTCATCATGGAACCCGTCATGGTCAATTTGTCCGGCTGCATGCCCGAACACGGTTACCTTGAAGGGGTCCGAGACCTGTGCACCCGGTATGGCGTTGTGTTAATATTCGATGAGGTCCTCACCGGTTTCCGCATCGGTCTTAAGGGCGCCCAAGGGTATTTCGGGGTGACGCCGGATATGACTACACTGGGAAAAGCGCTGGGCGGCGGGTTTCCGGTCTCTGCATTTTGTGGTAAACAGGAGATCATGGACCTGATTACACGCACGGAGGTTGTGGCAGGCGGGACCTACAATGGCCACCCCCTGGCCATGGCGGCTGTCATCGCTACCATCGAAGAGCTGGAAAAAGACGACGGTGCGGCTTACAAACGGATCGAAGAATATGGTACAATGTTTAAAAAAAGCCTGGAAGACATGGCGCAAAAATATGGACAGACGTTGCTGTTGCAGGGATTTCCGGGCGCCTGGACCTTCACGTTTACCTCCAAGAAAAAAATTGTGAATCACAAAGACAGTCTGGATACCAGCCTGGCCAAAGTCGCTCAATACGGCTCCCTGTTGAAAGAAAGGGGGGTGCTGACCTCCCTGCGTTTCTGTACCTCGGCGGCGCACACGGAAAAAGATGTCGGTGAGGCCCTTGACCGGGCTGAAGATGCCATGAAGGTACTGTCTGTGTCGGAGGCGACATAAAAAAGTCGCGAGTCGTGAGTCGCGAGCAGATGGATGGTAATTTATAGAAAAGGTTAATGTGTTATGTCAGGAGAAAATACCCATCAAACCGTGGTTGATGTTAAGGACAAACGGATCGTCCAGTTGGGCGTTGTGGTCAGAGATGCTGTCAAGAGCGCCAAGCAGTTTGCCAAGATGTTCGGTGGGGGGCCCTGGGTGTTTTTTGACAGCATCCCAACCGACGCGACACTGCATGGCGAGCCGGTTCCTGATGGTAAAAGCTGTGTCCGTTTAGGGTTTGGAAACATCGGCGGCCTGGAAATTGAACTGCTCCAGCCGCTCTATGGCCCCAGTACCCATATGGAATTTTTGCTAACCCATGGCGAAGGCATCCACCATTTCAGTTTTGGTGAGGCAGCGGATCATGATGCATTTGTTTCCGCACTGAAGCATCACGGTTTTGAAGTCGAAATGGACGGGATATCCTCTGGCGCGATGCCGTTTACCTATATGGCAACCCAGGAAGAATTGGGGACGATCATTGAGGTCCTCAAGCCGGTTTCGGATGAGATCAAAAGCACCATGCAACCATGGGGGATATACGAGCCGTCGGAAGGATCGGGCCTGATTAACTTGGAACGTAAACGAATCGTCCAGATCGGGATCGTTGTTGAGGATGCCGAGAAAGTCGCCCGGACATATTGGGATCTTTTGGGTATCGGCCCCTGGATGTTCTTTGATTTTAAACCACCCATGGCTACGTGTGACCGCTTTCACGGTCTTCCCACCATGGGGGGGAGTGATTTCCATATCAAGGTCGCCATGGCGGATCTTGACGATATGCAGATAGAATTGCTCCAGCCGGTTTATGGACCGAGTACCCATATGGATTTTTTGAAGCAACATGGCCAGGGGGTGCACCATATCAGCTTTGATGCCATCGATGACCATGATAAGCTTGTATCGACATTAAGAGCACAGGGCATCGAGATCGAGATGTCAGGGATTATCGGCGGTGCCAATCGGTATACCTACCTGGCCGCCCAGAAGGAAATCGGCACCATTTTGGAATGTGTCAAGGTAGATCCGGAGGTTGAAAGTACCGTCGCACCGTACGGAACGTTTCCGCCGGATGTGTAACATTAGGCCTTTTGACCTTTTGCCCCTTTGACTCTTAGACTTTGTGCCGTCCGGTGAAACCGGTTTGGCATGACAGAAGGTGATCTAATGACCAATTCGCAAATACCAATTAAATCAGACAGTGATCGAAAAACGGAAGATTTCGATATTTCTCAATATACCCCGGCACCGTTACGCATGGACATGACCATTGCGTTTGAAGGTAAAACACCGGCCGAGGTGTTTGAGATACTGGGAAACCCGGAGCTTATACCCGAGTGGTATATCCTTGCTGAAAAGGTGAACGTATACCCCCCGGAAGAAGGAGAAGAAGAAAGCGGGAAGTTCACGGTTGATTTTCTCTTTTTCGGTGAAGTGTATGAAGAGGTGCTGCACTGGGATCCGCCGCACCGGTACGTTTACAAAGCTGTGGGAGAGAAATTTCCCATAAAGGATTATATCGCCTTGATTGAGGTGATTGAAACGGAACCCGGCAAAGGCCTTCTCACATGGCGAATTTACTGCAGCCAAATCGAAGGTCGGAAATATCAGATTGTGATGCCACTCATTTTACCGCCCATCAATGAAGAAAGTATCAAGGCACTGAGCCCCATCATTGGCGGTACGAACTATGAAGTTAGGAGCTATTTTTAATATTTTGGAAAAGGAGTTAGTCATGTTTTCTTTAAAAGATAAAATTGCGATGATAACCGGCGGCGCGAGCGGCATCGGACTTGCAGTGGCAAAACGATTTGTTCTGGCCGGAGCGAAAGTCATTATTGCCGATCTTCAGGACGGCACAGCGATTGCCGATGAAATCGGTGCGCACTTTATGAAACTGGACGTTTCAGATGAAAATCAGGTTGCTGAAACACTGGAAGACATCGAAAAGAGGTTCGGCAAACTTGACGTACTGATCAACAATGCCGGGATTGCAGGCAAGGACGGGGTGATGATCGAAGACGGTGAAGCCGACTTGCTCAAGAAAGTATTTGAAATCAACACCTTCGGTGTATTCTATGGGCTAAAGTACGGACCCCGTCACATGAACGACGGTGGCGCCATCATTAACACTGCTTCCCAAGCCATATACACCATGCTGGCCGGTTCGGGCCCATACTCGGCATCAAAAGCGGCTGTGGCCAATCTGACGAAAATGGCTGCAGTTGAACTGGGGCACCGGGGAATTCGGGTGAATGCCGTATGCCCCACCTTTACCCAAACCCCCATGATGGTCGAATCGGCTGAATATACCCCGGTGGTGGAACAACTGGTACCCATGGGAAGAGCCGGTGAAACGGAGGACTTGGCGGGTGTGTATCACTTTTTGGCCGCGCCGGAGAGTGCCTTTGTTACCGGCCAGACCCTGGTCGTGGATGGGGGCTGGTCTTGCGGTCCCAGTATGGCGGTGCTTGATAAGCTGATGGGATAGTTCAGGTAAGCCTGAAGAGTGCCTAAAGTGAACTAAAGTGATCTAAAGTGCCTAAAGTTAATGAGTCGTTTTACTCCGTCTTTTTTGTAAAATCGCCAGGATTCAACAACTTTAGTGACTAAACCACTGGGCGCTGAGCATGCGAACTTTATTGTGCTTGGCATGAAGTAAAACAAGGAGAAAATTATCCATGGAATCATTACGTGGCAAAGTGGCTATCGTTACCGGGGCGTCGAGTCCCAGGGGGATGGGGTATGCGGCCGCCATCAAACTGGCCCGAAAAGGGGCTGATGTTATCGTTACCGATGTGGCTGCAGCTGGACCGCGGCTGAATGAAGCCGCCGCTGCCATCGAAGCAGAAGGCGTCAGATCAAAACCGGTTATCGTAGACGTCACTGACGAGGCTCAGGTTCAGGCCTGTGTCGACCAGGTTGTTGAGACCTTTGGTGGGATCGACATTCTGTTTAATAACGCCGGGGTGGGGCAACTTGGCCTATTCGAAGATACGGATTTGGCGGTCTGGGATTTGAATTACCAGGTGAATGTTCGCGGCGTTGTGGCATTTATAAAGTCTGTTGTGCCGGCTATGAAAAAACGGGGTGGCGGTGCCATCGTTAATAATGCTTCCATCGGCGGTCTGTATGCCGATATGGAATGTTCGGCATACAACTCTTCCAAGTTTGCCGTCGTTGGCCTGACCAAAGCCCTTGCGCTTGAATTAGGACAGTACAACATTCGGGTGAATGCCGTGTGTCCCGGTTTCGTTGACACGGAAATGGGGGATAGAATTCCGACTTACTTTGCAGAGAAAGAAGGGTGCACGCCCGAAGAAATGAGGGAAGCTTTCACTCAAATGATTGCTTTGGGGGTCTATGCAAAACCCGATCAGGTGGCGGATGCCGTGGTATTTCTGGCCGGTGAGGAATCCGGGTACATCACCGGCGTGGCCCTGCCTGTGGCAGGCGGCTATCCGCAGGCATTGTAGACTTTGAATAGAACTGAAAGGAGTAATCCCATGGAACAACCATTGACGCTCGTTAACCCGCATACGTTTTTTGGCGCACCGGTTTGCCACAACCTGGATGAATTAGATGCCCAGGTCGGTATTCTGGGGGTCCCCTTCGATCAGGGGGTCAATGTTCCTTTCGAGGTACCGTGAGAAAGCCAGGCCCCGGATGTGATTCGGGACTGCTCCCCGAC
>JAFDDL010000320.1 GCA_019310865.1 Deltaproteobacteria bacterium
GGTCATGGCAATGGGCG
Organism: Deltaproteobacteria bacterium; assembly: GCA_019310865.1. The sequence goes on from JAFDDL010000320.1 coordinate 18, forward strand.
TCTCCTGAATCTTAGTTTCCCCGGTTTTGGTGGCGGTGACCACCGTGTCTTCAAGGATGTAATCCTCTTCAGTTTCATCGGCGGCCCAGACGCACCAGGGCGCACCGATAGCCAGTGTGCCTGCCAGCAAAACACAAAGAGCGATTTTTGAATACCATGCTTTTTTCATAACTTACCTCTCCTTTCTTTTTGGGTCGCCTCGGAATTCAAATCAGTCATTGATCAGAAGCAAGGGGCGAAATGGAATTAATAAATGTCTTTACCTCTCCAACAGAATAAAGGCCTTTGCTAATAAAATCACTATGTGTTACAAATTGACTTAATATGTGACACATAGTTACTATGAATCGCGTTGCTCTGTCAAGTGTTTTTTTAAGGTAAGTTCCCTTTTGCACGAAACATCCAGCATGTTGGGTAGAGACAACCGATTTATTACACAACTTACTGTTTTTAATAATTTTTTCTGGTTAATCTCATCGTTTCGGTTCCGGTTTACTTAGAAATATTGTCACGCATATTGTTTTTAATACACACTATGTGTTGTTTTTTCATTCAAAGCTTTCAGTGGAAACCGGACGGATAATTGGTTTCTTGCCTGATGAGTTCCTGAAGCGCCTCCCGTGTTCATTAATACCGGGTATCATTGACTGACGATGCCTGCTACGTACATGCCTTTTACTTTTGTTTCAAGTCCTTGTGTGGTTCTAATCTGTGAATAATGATTGACATTGTATCCACAATGCCTTACATTCAAACTATGAAAACATTCAAATGGAATGCTGAAAAAAATGAAATTCTGGTAAAGGAAAGGGGCATTACCTTTGAGGAAATCGTCCTGAGGATCGCATCCTGGGCCAAGGTAATTGAAACAGATCACCCCAATAAGCTGAAATATCCCAATCGAAAAATTTTAATCGTTGATGTGGAAGGATACGCTTATTTGGTTCCATTTGCTATGGATAACGACGAATATTTTCTCAAAACAATTATTCCCAGTAGAAAAGCAACCAAGAAATACCTTGGAGGAAAAAATGGCTGAAAAACAAAAAACAATTATTCTTGATGAATACGAAAAAGAAATTCTCGAGGCTTACGAAGATGGCAGACTCCGGCCATCTAAATCGCAGCCGGATTTTCAAACCGTCGCCCGCAACACTATGAGAAAGAACCGTAAGATAAATATCAGAATATCAGAAAACGATCTCCTGGCCATTCAAAGACGAGCCGCCCGGGAAGGCATTCCGTACCAAACGCTAATCGGTAGTGTGCTTCATAAATATGCAAGCGGGTTTTTAAAAGAGGCAGGATGATTTTCCCGATTTTCAAGATTTTGCCTTAGAAAGATAAGCCTTGAATTTCCGCCCGTTATAAAATAGTATAATTTATACATAAAATTTGGGGGAAGTCGAAATGCCGGTAAGGGCTCGCACACTTTCATTTGATATTGATAAGTTGATAAAAATATGCCGTGCAAACGATGCAGCAATGGTGGGTGTGTTCGGATCTGTAGCAAGAGGTGAAGATACACCGGCAAGTGATATCGATCTCATGGTAAAGTTTACCAAAAGAAAAAGCCTTTTGGATATTGTAAAACTGGAACGTGAACTATCGACAGGACTTGGGAAAAAAGTGGATTTATTGACCGAGGCTGCCGTAAGCCCCTACATGCGAGACAGAATTTTAAGCGAGTTAAAGGTTATTTATGAAAACTGATCAATCCGCTTTTTTGAACCACATTCTAGATGCAATAAGGAAGATAGAAAAATACATTCAAGGAATTAATGAAGAGGCTTTTATAAAAAATGATCTGGTTCAGGATGGTGTTATTCGGCAGATTGAAATTATAGGCGAAGCAGTTAAAAGGCTTTCGGATGAGTTAAAAAGCCAATCGCCTCACGTACCCTGGCAGGACATCGCCGGCATGCGTGACAAACTCATTCACGATTACTTCGGGGTTGATATTGATACGGTGTGGCTCACTGTAGAAAAAGATCTCCCTGATTTTAAAGAAGAAATTAAACGGATTGTTGAAGGGTTAGAATAAATCAGAAGTTCCCGCTTCAATGGTGCTGCCCCTTAGATCTCATAATAATGATTATATGTATTCATATAAAGCTTTATGTTGACAAGGTCAATTCATTTGTTTATGGTTTCTTCAAATCAATCATTAGAACCAATTTTTAAACCTTGGAAAAACATGGTACTTTCATGGCCATTGGTGTACAGGGTGGTAGTGGAGAACGTCTCATGACGCAATATCGGAAAATCGAGTTTCCGGAACCAGTGATTGATGTCACCCGGCTTCAAGACGGGACTTGTTTGCTTAAGTCTCCGTTGGCGCTTGACGATTATAGGCCAACGCTCCTGCATTACTTGGTCGAGCATGCAAACAGGCAACCTGATGCAGCGTTTCTTGCACAACGGGATCAGAAAGGCGAGTGGCAATACCTTAATTTCCGTGAAGCTGAACAACAGATTTCTCAGGTTTGCAGATCCTTGGCGGGCAGACACATAACATCGGATCGTCCGGTAATGCTTTTATCCGGCAGTTCCATCGATCACGCGCTTTTTCGGCTCGGCGCGATGGCTGCGGGGATTCCGGCCGTTCCGGTTAGCCCCGGCTATTCGCTCATGAGTACGGATTATGCCAAGTTGAAATACGTATTCAATCTGATCGATCCGGGCATGGTTTTTGTGGAAGACGGCGAACAGTTTGCTAAGGCCCTTCATGCACTTGATTTAAAGGACACCGAACTGGTCGTATCGCGCCCCGGAAAAATCGATATCGCTCACACCCCAATGGGGACTCTGGGATCGGGCGGTAATGAGGATAAACTGGGACCTGTTTTAGATCAAATAGACCCGGACCAGCCGGCAACCCTCATGTTTACATCCGGCTCGACCGGCATGCCGAAAGCGGTGATACACACACACCGGATGATTTGCTCTGCGACGGTGATGACAAGACAAATCATCAACGCGGATGGTCAGCCGGTGGCAGGTCTGCAAAAAAGAAGCCGCAGCGTAAGCTGGCTGCCATGGCATCACGTTTCCGGTACCAGCGCACTGTATTCAACGATTATTCTGGGCGGCACGCTTTACATCGATAAAGGCAAGCCCGTGCCGGGGCTGTTCGATGAGACACTTCGAAATCTCAAGGAAATCTCTTCGAGTTTTTATGTTAATGTCCCCGTTGGTTATCGTATGCTGGTGGAGGCCCTGGAGAGTGACCCGCAGCTGCGCCGGACTTTCTTCAAGGATTTACATCTGCTGATCTACGGCGCTGCCAGTCTCCCGGCCGATGTTTATGATCGCATTGAAGCCCTCGCCGTTGAAGAGATCGGTGAACGGATTATGTTTATCTCGGCCTATGGCTCCACAGAGACCACCAATTCCATTACCTACACCTATTTTGAATGTGATCCGACAGGATTTCTGGGCCTACCGGTGCCGGGTATAGAAATCAAACTGGTACCTTGCACAGACGCCTACGAGCTTTTGGTCAGGGGACCCAATATAACACCGGGCTATTATCGTCAAGACGAACTTAAAAGCGAGATTTTTGACTCCGAAGGGTTTTTCCGGACCGGCGACCTGGTCACATGGGCGGATCCGGAAGATTACAATAAAGGGCTTGCTTTTGCCGGGCGTGTGGCCGAGGAATTCAAGCTCATCACCGGGACATGGGTTTCGGGCGGCAACATCCGTACAAATGTAATCGACGTCGTTTCACCACTGATTGGGGAAGCCGTCGTCTGTGGTCTGGATCGAAGCTGCATCGCCGTCATGGCCTGGCTCAACAGGGCCGAATGCCGGGCGACAGAAACTGGATTCGACCCGGATGCGCCTGGGGACTCCGCTGTTATTGTCAAGCGCATTGAATCGCATATTCGTGAATACAATGGGAAAAATAAGGGCAGCAGTCTGCGTATTGCCAGAATGATGCTCATGACGACGCCATTGTCTTCAGATGCCGGGGAGTTGAGCGATAAAGGCTCGGTGAATCAAAGAGCGGTTTGGCGAAATCGGGAAGCGGACGTGGAACGGTTATACGCAGAGACACCGGAAGCGGGGGTTTTATGCTTTTAGGCCGCAGCAATAATGGCTTGAATAGTTACGATTAAAAAGAAAGGAACATTCATTCAATGACTTCTCAAAAACAAATTACCATCGATTCCAATTTATTTGAATGGCCGTCAGAAGATCCGAAGCTTTTCGGCAGTAAGTGCTCCGATTGTAAAGAGGTGACTTTTCCGGCTCAAGCCGGTTGTCCTAAATGCAGCGGCGCTTCTTGTGAAAAAATTGAATTGTCTACAAAGGGGACATTATGGACCTGGACGACCCAGGGATTTCGGCCCAAAGAACCCTATAGGGGAAATGATACGGATGATACGTTTAAACCCTATTATGTCGGGTATGTGGAATTGCCGGGGCAGGTGAGAGTGGAAACCAGGCTTGAGGTTGACGATGCTTCCCAGCTTAAAATCGGCATGGAAATGGAACTTATCATAGTCAAGTTTCGCGAGGACGAAGACGGCAGCGAGGTAATGACCTTTGCATTTGAACCTCTTAAAACCGGCTCACAAGAAAGGATTTAACAATGGACGTAGCAATTATTGGGGTGGGGCTTCACCCGTTTGGTCGTTTTGATGATAAAACCGGCTATGATATGGGCTTGTATGCAACCCGGCAAGCCCTGGGGGATGCCGGGATAGAATGGAAGGATATTCAATGTGCCTTTGGGGGCAGCATGGGCGCCGGCACCGCCGATTCGCTGCTCAGAGAATTGGGGCCCACCAGTATTCAATTCACCAATATCTTCAACGGGTGTGCAACGGCGGGTGCTTCCGTATCATGCGCATCTTTGGCGATAGAGTCCGGTCGATGCGACCTGGCCCTGGCAGTCGGGTTCGATAAACATCCCCGGGGTATGTTCGCTGCGGATCCGGCACTGCTGAATTTGCCAAGCTGGTTCGGGGAAACCGGGCTGTGCATCACGACGCAATTTTTTGCCATGAAAATCAAGCGATACATGCATGAGTACGGCATCACGGACGATTCACTGATCCGGGTGGCGGTGAAAAATTACTTGAATGGTTCCATCACACCACATGCCTGGCGC
>JAFDDL010000321.1 GCA_019310865.1 Deltaproteobacteria bacterium
ACCGTCTGGCTCACTCAGAAGCGAATGGCGGAACTGTTCCAGAAAAACGTGCGCACGATCAACGAACATATCAAAAATATCTTTGATGAGGGCGAACTGTTACCGGAATCAGTTATCCGGAATTTCCGGATAACTGCCGAGGATGGGAAACGATACAACACCCAGCACTACAACCTCGATGTCATCATTTCCGTAGGATACCGGGTAAAGTCCCACCGGGGCACCCAATTCCGAATCTGGGCCACCGAGCGTTTACGCGAGTACATCATCAAGGGCTTTTCCATGGACGACGACCGGCTGAAGCGGGCCGGCGGCGGGAACTATTTTGACGAACTACTGGCACGCATCCGGGACATTCGCTCTGCGGAAAAAGTGTTCTGGCGAAAGGTGCTGGATATTTATGCCACCAGTATTGACTATGATCCCCGGACGGATGTCTCCCAGGGGTTCTTCGCAACGATACAAAACAAGATGCATTGGGCCGCCCATGGCCAGACGGCGGCGGAAGTCGTGTATCGACGCGTGGACGCCGAAAAGGAAAACATGGGGATCACCAATTGGGTGGGGAGTCGGCCGAGTAAAAGCGAAGCGGTTATCGCCAAGAATTATTTGACACCGGAAGAACTCGATACCCTCAATCGCATCGTCAACGCCTACCTGGAATTTGCCGAACTCCAGGCCCTCAGCCGGAAACCGATGTATATGCAAGACTGGATCGCCAAGCTCGATGATTTCCTCAAATTGAGCGAGCGGGAGTTGCTTACACATGTGGGGACGATTTCTCACGAGGATGCTGTAAAACGGGCACAGGTTGAATATGAAAAACACCGCGCGCTTCAAATCAATCGGCCCTCCCCCGTGGAAAAACACTTTGAGCAAGCCATAAAAAAACTGCCTAAACCGGGAGAAGTTTGAAGTGGGAAGTTTGAAGTTTGAAAGAAGAGGTAATGAGAATGGCAAACGCAGAGAGTTGGTTGATCCGTTGCCCAAATGGGCCCAATCCATTTTTCCAGCCAAGCGATTTAATAGGCCTATTTATGGATGGGAACTAAAAAAATGACATTGCGGTTTAACTTTTATGAATGATCCCTTTTTAGGGAGATTCTTGCTCATGTTTTTTTCCCTCCTAAAAAAAAGTCACGGACCAATCGCCATAGAACATATGACCGGCTATCATAGACATTCACCGCCCCGAAATAGGTAGAGCCGCAATCAGGGCAGTTTCTATGCCGCCAGTGAAAAACCCGCTCACAAGATGCACAACATCTTATCTCTTCATATAAGTCATCCTGGATCATTATTCACCTCCCATGAATCTATCACACCGATAGTCATCATGCTCTGCCATATTCCGCCCAAATTTCTTCTGATTTTACCAATCGCACCTTCGCAGCTCAAATTATAAGGGCATGCTACATAATTTGGATAAAGCGACTGTCTATTTTCCGCACTCTATTCAAGCAATATGTATGCCACCGATTCAACAGAGGCTTTTTTGGTTCTAAATTGGTACGGGTGTGACGCAGATAACTGCAAACAACTTATTTAAATTCAATGTATTGGGAGGATTTATCCTACGGCCGGCTTTTGGAGGTATTTTTTCTTTCCCTGATGAAAAGGAGGTTTTGGATAGCAAGGTCGCTACAATAATTGGTAATAAAGGTTACACATACCATTACACTGTTTTCACAGCGTCTGTTCCCTGTCTCCTTTCGTATGGCCATTTTCGGGTTTCGTTTGATATATTTCTCCAGCAGCGGCTCGAATTTAATCTGACAGACACCTTACCAAGGCTGGCCTCTGTCAGGTCAAATAAGAACTCGTACGTTTTACTGCACAGCTTTTGAAAAATCAAAACCCAACCCGATCAGTCGGCCCAAAAATGTTTAGCCAGCGACCGACGTTTTTTCCAAAGATCTCCCTTTTCACTAAAATTAATGATACCTTTACCATGATCCGCGTCTGCTACTTCCCAGCAACCGTTCACAGCACCGCTTAGGCCTGCTGAAAGCATTTCAAAGCCCTGGGCGGTGTATAAATCGGTTTCGCAGCCACGGTTAGTAATATATTTTAGCTGTCGACACGCTTGCTGATTTTTTGCACGTAGCACTGTTAAAAGCGCTTCAACTTCATGGTCAAGTTTATCGTTGGCTACAACGCGGTTCCAAAGATTCCATTCAACAGCCCGTTTTGCCGGCATTAACGCACCGATGATATTGATTTCCTTGGTACGTCTTTTGCCGATGTATCGGGCCATTCGCGTGGTTCCTCCCCAACCAGGTGTAATGCCGCTGTCCACCTCAGGCATGCCCCATATTGCCCGTTCGGTTGCAATAACAAAGTCAGAAGCCATGGTGATTTCTAAACCGCCGCCAACAGCATATCCATCCACCGCGGAAATCGTAATTTTATCCAATTCCTCCAAAGAATTGGCCATATCCTGGTAAATACGAACCCTGCGCATCACGCCATTTGCACCCTGAGTCGGTTCGTTGTGTTCGTCGTTTATCCATTTGAACATCTCGGTGATATCGTCTCCGACGCAGAAGCTTTTACCGGCTCCTTTGATGACAACAAACTTAATATCCGTAGACTTTTTAATCGTCTGGATCGCTTCAACAAGTTTATCCGACAATTCAATGCTTAAAGCATTGTGGACGTCAGGCCGATTCAGGGTGATACGTGCCGTGTCCCCATCCATTTCCAAAATTACCGTGTTTTCGTTCATGATTGTCTCCTTTCAAATAGGGGTTGAAAGCTTGCTTTTTGCAAGCTACTTTATAAGTATCAAACAAACTTTTATATTGCAAGTTATATTTTAAAATAATATAATACTGATTAAAAATAACCAGAAGCCATCTCAAAAATAGAAAGGTTGCACCAAAATGAAAAAGGAAAAGAGGCGTCGCATCTGTTCAGTGGCCAGGACCATTGAAGTTATAGGAGACCGTTGGATATTTCTCATCATCCGCGAAGCGTTTTTTGGGATTAAAACATATGAAGAATTTCAAAAGAACCTTAGAATTGCTACGAATATATTATCCGACCGTTTAAAAACACTGGTACACAATGGTATTTTCGAAAGAATAAAAAATCCGGATGACGGCAGGCGATTTGTGTACAAACTCACTGAAAAGGGACTTGATCTATATCCGATTACCCTGTCATTAATGAACTGGGGGGATCGTTGGCTTGCTGGGGAAGAAGAGCCGCCGCTGATACTGTATCATCAAAATTGCGGACATAGTCTGGAACCGGTTATGAACTGTGCTCATTGTGGAGAAAACATCCACGCTCGAGATGTCACATATCGGGAACGACTTGGTAAAAAAAACAAAGACAGATGATATTCTAAATTCAATGCCGTTTGCGTAAAATTTCTGAGAAGACGGGGCCGTTGCCGGCGCTTAATGCCAAGCCCGACTATCCTAAAATAGCCTTAAGATCCTCGTCCGCGGTTGAAATTGATTTGATATCAAAATTTTTCACCAACGTATCCAGCACATTCGGAGTCAAAAAAGCCGGCAGGGATGGCCCTAAATAGATGCCCTTGATGCCAAGGTGGAGCAGCGCCAGCAAAACGCAAACCGCTTTTTGCTTATACCAGGAAATGATCATTGATAGGGGTAATTCATTGACTTCGACACCGAATGCTTTTGCCAGTGCCGAGGCGATTTCAACAGCCGAATAAGCATCATTGCTGTCGTGTCCCATCAAAAATGAGACTGGCATCCAAAAGTCGTGGAATGCCGCCGATATCACCCAGCTTCTGATCGAAGAAACGGTATTTGCCGCAGGCCAAGGTCAAAACGATGCAATCCTGTGGGATTTTTTCTACAAACTCAGTGTAGTAATTTCGTCCTGGTTTGGTGCCGTCGCAACCGGCCACTAGAAAAAAATGCCGGATATCTCCAGATTTTACTGCCGCGATGATCTTGTCTGCAACACCGAGAACGGCATTTCGTGCAAAACCGACCGTGACTTCCTGCTCAACACGATCTTCCGTAAAGCCCGGGAGTTCAAGGGCTCTGTCGATGACCGCCTGGAAATTCAGATTAACGACATGGGGGATCCCTGGCCAGCCGACCATGCCGCTTGTAAAGATGTTGTCTTTATAAACATTTTTGGGCCGCTGAATACAATTGGTGGTCATGAGAACGGCCCCTGGAAATTCGGCAAACTCTTTAATCTGCTTTTGCCATGCCGTACCGAATTGACCGTAGAAATGCGGATATTGCTTTAACTTGGGATAACCATGGGTGGAGAGCATTTCACCATGGGTGTATATGTTAATCCCTTTTCCTTGGGTTTGTTTCAGCAATTCTTCCATATCTTTAAGGTCATGACCGGAAACAACGATGGCCTTGCCCTTCTGATATCCCAAGCGAACTTTTTCCGGATATGGATACCCCTCTGGCTTGTCGTTCATTGCCGCCGCCCAGCATTGAATATCAGGGGCTTCCACCGATATGCCTTCAACCAGATCCGTGGTGAAGGCCGCGATACCGCACAGACGGGGCAACTATTTCCCAATGAAGGCAACCGAATTGATTCCCTCATAATACTTCATAACAGATGACATAACCGTACCCTTTTCCCTTTACGTTTATCTTCAAGTTGCCCAAATCGATTTCTTCTTATCCTTTTTTTGCTTCCGTTTCTCCTTAGGTGTCTGCTTGCTTTTTTTCTGATCTTCTCGTTTGCCCTTATCTTTTTTTCCCTTGTCACCCATGTCATGCTCCTTTGTTCATTTTAATTATGCCTTGTTTTGGAATCATGGTTTCGGCCTCAAAGTAAATTTTGTGTTCTTTTGCTTCTCACGGCATCAACAGCCGCCATTCCTTCCGATTGGGAAACCGTGTGAATTTGAATAGTTGGCGGTTCACCCAACAGGGATTTGGTTCCTAACAAAACTCCGAATCTTTGAGAGCGCAGATGATGGTCCAGGTCTTCACGGGTTTTCCACTCCTGCAAAAGGCTGATACAGTTCCTGTCTTCAATATCGCAAAAAACGACATAACTTATGCACCCTGTTTCCTTTCCCGACGGCCCGATCATTGAGATTAGGGTTTGCACAAGCTCTAGTTGCTTTTCCGGAAGCACGTTCATGGTGATTCTTACAACGATCAT
>JAFDDL010000322.1 GCA_019310865.1 Deltaproteobacteria bacterium
CACCAATTAATGATTTCATCTACGCCTGTTTGAAACCGTATGCCAATGGAAGACCTGATCCTACTACTGTTTGAACACCGTTTTGCCGCCGACGATGGTCTCTATGACTTGAATGTCCTTGATTTTCATGGGGGGAACAGTCAAGGGATTATCCGATAGAATCACCAAATCCGCCAGCTTGCCCGGCTCGATGGAACCGATTTTTTCCTCCTGGTGGTACTGGTATGCGGCGTGGGTAGTAAGGGCGCGCAGGGCCTCCAGGGGCGTTATGCGCTGCTCCGGACCCAGAACCTGGCCACTGTGGGTCACTCGGTTTACCGCGGTCCACATGATAAACAGGGGACTGGGATCCCCCACCGGCGCATCGGAGTGGATGGTAAAGGGCATGCCGCGATCCACCGCAGACTTGCAGGGGCTTATGTGCGCTGCACGCTCAGGTCCCAGGTAGATGTCGCGATGATCATCGCCGAAGTAATAGACGTGCTCCACAAAAAAGGATGGGACCGCGCCCAGTTTCTTCATTTTATCCAGCTGATCTTCCCGGGTCATCTGGGCGTGGATGACCACGTGTCGGGCATCCCACTGTTTCTTTGCATGGGCCATTTCATATCCGTGTAAAATGTCGTCGATGGCCGCATCCCCGTTGCCATGGGTGAAAATCTGCCGACCGAGGTTGTGATTGACGTCGATACCGGCGGCGAGCTTTTCCCGTGTGGTCGTGGGGTAACCGCAGTAATCCGATTCACCTTCGCGCTGCACATGGTAAGGCTCGCTCAGGTACGCGGTATAGCCCTGGATGGATCCATCCTGAATCATTTTCACCGCACCCATGATCAAGCGGTCGGAATGGTTGCCAACCTCAACCTGGAAAAGTCGATCGAGATTCTCCTGCCCGAACACAAACGCAGGGTTTATCACCAGCCGGATTTTCAGCAGGCCCTGATCCGCAGCGGCCAGAATCTCATCCATATTGGCGATAAACGATATGAGATGATCAAAGGCCACCCCGGCGCTATTTGCGGTGGTTAAGCCCTTTTCAGCATACGTTTTGACAGCGTGTTTCAATCGCTGCAGCATCTGCTCGCGGGTCCAGGGCGGAATCAGCCGGATCACCATCGACTGGGCGGACATTTCCTCTAATATGCCATTGGGCTCGCCGTTTTCATCTTTTCCGATATGCCCGCCTTCCGGATCGGGTGTATCAGCATTTATTCCCGCCAATTCCAGGGCCAGACTGTTGGCAACGGCCACATGCCCGTACAGGGTCAGCAAAAATATCGGGTGCCTCGCCGAAGCCCTGTCCAGGTCATACCGGGTCGGCAGGCGTTTTTCTCTCAGCTTGGGCCCATCGAACCCCATACCCTGAATCCATTCACCCTCGGGGATTTCTCGGGCCTTCTCGGCAGCCTTTGCGATGATGTCTTCTATGCTGGTCACGGTGCCCACGGGCGGATGGGAAAAGTCCGGTGCAAACAGGTCTCCCGGGGGTTGGAAATGGCTATGGCTGTCGATAAATCCCGGGGCAAGCGTTTTCCCATCGAGATCAATGCGAATGGCGCCCTTAAACTGATTAAACATATCATCAGCAGAGCCGACGCCCACGATAGCATCCCCTTTGATGGCCACAGCCTCGGCTATTCGGTCTGAGGGGTCCATCGTGATGACGGTTCCATTGTGATAGATGATATCGGCGTTTTTTACGGATTCGTTTGACATATCGCGTGTAGACATTGTTTTTTCCTTTTTTAAATGAGAAGCCACCTCTACATGGATACCTTCTTGATTAGTTTCACTGAAATACCAATCGTTCCCAATACCGTTACAAGAATAACCGCATAAGATGGAACCCCGGGCAAGAATGACAGGTATCCGTGCCGCATCAGGGTTTCCATAATCAATCCGATGCCAAGGCCGATGACACCGATTTTAGGATTTTTTACAGCAAATTGCCCGAAAACCGCACCGAAAAGCGCCGGCAAGATGTAGCCCAATGCGTCCCGGACTTCCGGGGATAATATGGATAACAGCACCGAACCAAATATAACGCCACTGGACAACAGAACGATATTTACCAGGACCGATACGGAGATCCCCAAGGTGGCGATGAGCGTCCCTTTATCCGTGCCCGGCTCGACGCCCGCTGCTTTTTGCGCTGCAGCCGCACAGGGCAATCTTAAATTCAGAGTGTTTCCGGAAAGAAAGCATAAATATATTCCCGGCACCCCGACAATGGGGAAATATAGAAATGGCTCTATGACCCAAAAAATTCCAACAAAACTTGCCATGGATATAAAGGCCGCCAAAATATTGCTGAAGCCGGGCGTCAACCCATATACAAAAGACAATACAAGTACCGGCAAAAAAGATAAAACGACGGCTGACAATAAAAAGATTCTTCCTCTTTTTATGATAAAGGGAAGATAGTCGTTTTCGTAAGTATTTTCCTTATCCATTCCTTTCCCCCATACAGCTTTTATAACAGAACGGCTACAGCCATTCCTGAAAACATGGCAATTGACAGTGCCCATTCGTTTAACCACTTGATTCCTTTTTTGTCGGCAACCAAGGTCAAGACACCCATGATGACGGCACCGGCAAACAAAGCGACGGTTCCGGCATCCATGGGAAGGATGCGCGTTGCACTGACATAGCCGATAGCACCCAGCATCGCGGCAATGGAAATAATCGGGAAAAGTTCTTTTCTTCCGGATGAAAGGGCCTTTTTCATTTTATCCAATTTAGGTGCAAAAAAGGCCACATTTATCAGCCAGCCGATGGAGGACAAAATCATCGTCCAAACCGCAAGAGAAAACGCAAGTCCATTCATTTCGGCACTGCCCAGTTTAATCCCCAATTGTTCTGTTCCAATACTTGCCGCCATCAATTCAAAGGGCAGAGAACCAATAAACGACAATCGGAGCAACGATATGGGTCCGCCCATGGAGACCAGTAGGGATAACATCCCAACCACAATGACGATGGAAGGGCCGATCGCGGATATGAAACTACTTCTGATGGCCGTCTTTATCTGGCTGTCCGTAATCCCCACCGCTTTTGCGGTTTTGCATGATTTCCTGAAAAAAATAAACGCAAGAATCAATACGGTCGATACCGGCACAATAGCGGCAATCCACATGGGAAATCCATTGGCGATTTTTAAATAGTCCACAAGCGCACCTTTTTTTTATTGACATATTTGTCGTCGGGAATATGATTACCAAAATGAAAAAACAAAAAATAACGACCAGCAATGTGCCTTTGCGTGAAAAGGTTTATCAGTACATACGATCTGAAATGCAAAAGGGCAACCTGCTTCCCGGGTCTTTGATCAATCTCAAGGAGATCAGCAAGCATTTGGGCCTCAGCATCACCCCGCTCAGAGATGCCGTCATCCAGCTTGACAACGAAGGGCTGGTTACCATTCAACCGCGACGTGGTATTGTCATTAACAAAGTGACCCTTCAGCATATAAGAAATTCCCTGCAAATCATCGGCGCATTGGAATCCGCCGTACTGCTTGAGGTCTTTGATAAAATTGACGCCGACCAAATTCAAAAAATGGAAGACATTAACGCGGACCTCATATCGATAATCGGTCGAGAAGCCTTTGAAACCTACTACCAGCGTAACATCGATTTTCACAATGTCGTTCTCGATCTTTCCGAGAATGAAGAAATTCCCCGCCTCATCATGCCTTTAAAGCAGCGTCTCTATGATTTCCCGAGAAGATCTTACATCAAGGAATGGGAACTCATCAACTGCAAAGAACATGACCAATTCATCAAGTTAATAAAAAAGGGCAAGCGTGATGAGGTCGCCAAACTGTGGAAAGACAGCCACTGGTCCTACAAAGTTCACGAAAAGTTCATCCGCCGGTTTTACTTCGACGCCAGTGAGCGGATCGAGAATGAACTATCCCGCCGCACCTAACTATCTTTAATCACCTCCCGGGTCTGCCGGGCGATCTGCACCTCCTCATCGGTTGCCACAACCAACACCTTGATCGGGCTGTCATGATGATGGATGCTGAAATAACGACCGCCCTGGCCGGTATTCTTTGCTGGATCGATCCGAATGCCCATATGATCTAACCCCTCGCAGATACGCTCGCGAATACCAGGTGAATTTTCACGGCTTAACTCTTTTTAGTTTAACTCGAAGATGGGTTATTCGGCACATCATTTATCCACAAACCGGTCACCGACTGTCAAGGCCTCATCCATGATGGCGATGCCCTCATCGATCTCGTCCCGGGTAACAATCAGCGGGGGCGCCAATGCGATCACGTTTACCGGGTTAGCGGCCATGGCCATCATTCCCAGCTCGCCCAGCCTTTTTGCGATCTCCATCTTGGGGTTCACCTCCGGCCGGAGTTTGGCATCGATGGCCGTGAGGGGTTCCCGGGTCTTCTTGTTTTTCACCAGTTCGATTCCCACGAACAATCCCAGCCCCCGAACCTCCCCGACGCAGGGGTGTTTTTCTTCCAGCTCCCGGGCTTTTTCCAGCAGATACCTTCCCATTTCAGTCGAGTTCTCAATTAAATTATCCTCACTGTAGATGGGCAGCACCGCTAATGCCGTTGCGCAGCACAGGGCATGGCCCGCATAGGTGGCGCCGTGGCTAAAGAATTGATCCTTGAACCGGTCACCGATGTGTTTCCGGACCACCGTTGCTCCCAGCGGCAGGTAACCGCAGGTCAGCCCCTTGGCCAGCGCCATAATGTCCGGTACCACATCCCAATGCTCCATGGCAAACATCTTGCCGGTACGGCCGCATCCGGTCATGACCTCATCTGCAATGAGCAGCACCCCGTGCCGGTCGCATATTTCTCGAAGCTGCGGGAAATACTCTCTCGGCGGTACGATGATCCCGTTTGCGCCGGTGACCGGCTCGCAGATGATGGCCGCCACACTTTCGGGCCCCTCCAACTCAATGACCTCATTGATATAGGTGGCGCAGCGCATCTCACAATTCGGATACGTCAGCCCGAAGGAACAACGGTAGCAATAAGGGTGGGGAACCCGGACCAGGTCCGCTCCGCCTGACACCTGGGCCCAGGAACGCGCATCTCCGGCCGACAGGCTCATGGCGGCCGCTGTACCGCCATGGTAGGTTCGATAACG
>JAFDDL010000323.1 GCA_019310865.1 Deltaproteobacteria bacterium
AGGGGTAAAAACCACATCAATAAGCGGATTGATCATCCAGACGGATATGCTCAGCTTTGAATCGCCCGAAGCGATAACCCGCGATCCAATGCTGCTCATGAGAATTTTTGAAGAAAGCGCCCGATTAAAAGTTCCCTTGAGCGCTGAAGGCCGCCGGTTATGCCATGATTTTCTCCACCTGGTCGATGCGTCGTTTTTATCATCACCGGATTCGGTTAAGGCCTTTGAACGCATATTGACCCTGGCAACACGCGATTTTAACGTACTGGATGACATGCTGACCACCGGCTTTCTAACCCGGTGGATTCCTCAGATGTCCAACATCATCAACCTGATCCAATACGATGAGTATCACCTGTACCCGGTGGATCGACACACATTGAAAACGGTCCAGAACTTGAAAAATGTCGGCGCAGGCTATGATACCAGCCAAGATCCGCTCTGCATGGAGTTCTACCATGGTCTGAAAAACCGAAAACTGTTGCTCTGGGCAGCCTTGCTGCACGACATCGGCAAGGGTCAGGCGGGTAAAAATCATGCCGCAAAGGGCGCCGATATCGCCCGCGCGATACTGGCCCAAAAGGGGTACTCGCCCCAACAGATTGAAACGGTCGCCTTTTTAATCACGCAACATTTATTCTTGATTGAAAATGCAACCCGGCGTGACATCGACGATGAATCCACCGCTTTTTTTTGCGCTCGAAAAATAGAAAATATCGAGCAGTTGAAAATGCTGTATCTGCTGACGGTCGCCGACTCATCTTCCACCGGCCCCAAAGCCTACAACGATTGGAGTTTGACCCTTCTCAGGGACCTGACGATGAAGGTGCTGCGAATACTTAAATCCGGTGAACTGACAAGCCCAAAAACCGTGGCGGCCGTGGAAAAGAAAAAGCGAGACTTAATCGCCACATCGAAAACCGATAACGCCCGTGAAAAATTGGAAGCGATGCTCACGGTGATGTCCCCGCGTTATCTGATCTATGCGTCGACCCAGGAGATCAACGAGCATATCCGGCTGTATGAGCGCCTCGGCCGGCAGGATTTTGTGTCGCAAGTGACCCAAAAGGAATCTTCGAACAATCGAACTGTCACCGTCTGCGCAACTGACAAATCCGGACTTTTTTCAAAAATGTCGGGCGCCTTTACGCTTAGCGGCTTTGATATTCTAGATGCCAGGGCGTTCACGTGGACAAATCAAGTGGCCCTGGATATTTTCGAGGTGACAGCCCCACCGGATTATGAGCTGGAGGACGAACGGTGGGAAAAAGCGTGGGACCACCTGCGTGCGTCACTGCGCGGTGAGATTGATCTTCGTGAGGTCGTCGCCGAAAAAATGGCCGCCTATCAGCCCGTGAAAAAACGTCCCAAAATGCGGCCCCATCGTGTCGTGGTGGACAATGAAAGCTCCAGTTTCTTTACGATCGTTGAGGTCTACACCTATGACTATCCCGGGCTTTTATTTCTCGTTACCGATGTGTTTTTCCAGGAGCGTCTGGACGTGTGGGTAGCGAAAATCGCCACCAAAGCCGATCAGGTGGTCGATGTGTTTTATGTCCGGACATTCGAGGAGCAAAAAATTTATGGCACAGACAATGAAATGGCGCTGAAGCAAGCGATTTTAAATGCGCTGGAACATTAATTTTTTTAATTGGGGGATTAAATGACTTATCGAATCATTCTTTATAGTATTTTTTTTATAGGGATACCATTTTCCAATGCATTTTGCGCCGATCAGCTCGACACCGGAGACACAGCCTGGATGATTATCTCCACGGCACTGGTCATGATGATGACACCGGCGGGATTGGCGCTTTTCTATGGGGGTATGTCCCGGTATAAAAACCTTCTCAACACCTTCTCAATGACCGTGATTGCCTACTGTCTGGCAAGCATCATATGGGTCGTTTGGGGCTATAGCCTGGCATTCGGGCCGGACGTTAAGGGTCTCATCGGCAACCTGGACCATTTTCTGCTCTCGGGCATCGGGCCATCGACCTTATCCGGCACGATCCCGACCTATGTGTTCATCATGTTTCAGATGACCTTCGCCGGCATTACGGTCGCGCTGGTGGTGGGCTCGGTGGTGGACCGAATGAAATTTTCCGCCTGGATTGTGTTTACCGTTCTGTGGATCACATTTGTCTATGCACCGGTGGCCCATTGGATATGGGGCGGTGGTTGGATGGGAAAGATCGGCGCGCTTGATTTCGCCGGCGGAAACGTCGTGCACATCAATGCCGGCATCGCCGGACTCGTCTTGGCGCTGGTGTTGGGCCGGCGGGTCGGATACGGTGAAGAGGCCATGTTCCCGTCCAGCATCACATTAACGAGTCTTGGCGCAGCCCTGCTGTGGTTCGGTTGGTTCGGATTCAATGCCGGAAGCCAGCTTGCGGCAGACGGTATTGCCGGATCGGCTTTTCTGGTGACCAATACATCCGCTGCCATGGGCGCGCTGGCTTGGATGGGCGCTGAGTGGATGACAACCAAGCAACCGACCTCGCTTGGCATTGCATCGGGTATCGTGGCCGGGCTGGTAGCCATCACACCGGGCTCCGGGTTTGTGGGGCTCGGCGCAGCCATCATTATCGGTCTGGTGGCCGGCATCATCGGCTTTTACAGCGTGGCCAGGTTGAAAAACATGCTTGGCTATGACGATTCACTCGATGCCTTCGGGGTCCACGGCATATGCGGCATCTGGGGGGCCCTGGCCACGGGTTTGTTTGCAAATCCATCCATCACCGAAGGGGCCACCGGCCTCTTTTACGGCAATCCGAAACAATTGTGGATACAATCTATTTCAATCGTGGCCACGATTATTTATTCGGGCGCAGCGACCTTTGTGGTGGTAACCATCACCAAATGGCTTACCGGCGGGCTGCGTGTGGACAAGGAAAATGAGATAAAAGGGCTTGACAGTTCGATTCACGGTGAGCGTGCATTTGACATTCACCTGTAATGAAAGAAAATTAACTTGCGCTATCGACCGGTTCACACATAGAATAGCCGCCATCCTGTATGCAAGGATAGGTGAATGCGCAAGAAGCCGCACATTTTTTAGCACATTTTTTAATCTAGGAGGCATGAAATGAAGAAAATCGAAGCAGTCATCAAGCCCTTTAAACTTGATGATGTCAAGGAAGCACTGAATGAAATCGGTATCCAGGGCATGACAATCAGTGAAGTGAAAGGATACGGACGACAAAAAGGCCATAAGGAGATTTACCGAGGAGCGGAGTATGTCGTTGATTTCATACCAAAATTGAAAATTGAGCTGGTCGTGACCTCAGACCGGATCGATGAAATCACGGAAACCATTCGAAATGCAGCCAACACGGGCAAGATTGGTGACGGCAAAATATTTGTCTTACCGGTGGAAACAGCCATTCGCGTACGAACCGGCGAGCGGGGAGACGACGCCATCTGATAAATTTGGACAAAACACAACTCACTTAGCATACAGGAGGCAGGAATTATGACACCAACAGAAGTTTTAACCATGGCAAAAGAAAACGAAATTCGTGTGGTCGACATTCGATTCATGGATTTCCCGGGCGTCTGGCAGCATTTTTCCGTACCCATCGGTGAATTGGATGAAAGCAGCTTTGACGATGGGTTTGGATTCGACGGTTCCAGCATTCGCGGGTGGCAACCGATCAATGCCAGTGACATGCTGGTTGTACCGGATTCCACAACGGCTAAAATCGATCCGTTTTTCCAGGTACCCACGCTCGCTCTGATCGGAAACATTGTCGATCCGTTGACCCGGGAATCTTACAGCCGGGATCCACGGCATATTGCACAAAAGGCTGAATTGTATCTGAAAAGCACCGGTATTGGCGATACGGCCTTTATCGGACCGGAAGCGGAATTTTTCATCTTTGACGATGTGCGGTTCGAATCAAATCGAAACAGCGCATTTTATGAGCTGGATTCCGTTGAAGGCATCTGGAACAGCGGTCGCGATGAAGGCCCGAACCTGGCCTACAAACCGCGCCACAAAGAGGGCTATTTCCCGGCGCCGCCCACGGATAAGTTCCAGGACCTACGAACCGAAATGATGCTGACGCTGGAGGATCTGGGAATCGATGTGGAGTGCCAGCACCATGAAGTCGCCAGCGGCGGCCAAGGGGAAATCGACATGCGCTTCAAACCCCTTCTGCAGATGGGCGACCAGCTGGTGTGGTTCAAGTATGTACTTAAAAACGTTGCGGCGCGTGATAATCGATGCGTTACCTTCATGCCGAAACCCATCTTTGAGGATAACGGAACCGGTATGCACACACATATCAGCATTTGGAAGGACGGCAACCCGCTGTTTGCCGGTGATAAATACGCCGGCGTTTCCCAGGAGGCTTTGTGGGCCATCGGCGGCATTCTTGCCCATTGCAAGGCGCTGTGTGCATTTACCAATCCCACCACCAACTCATATAAACGGTTGGTTCCGGGATTCGAAGCACCGGTGAACCTGGCCTACTCAAGCCGCAACAGAAGCGCGGCCGTTCGCATTCCCATGTATTCAGCATCGCCCAAGGCAAAGCGCATTGAATTTCGCACCCCGGACCCGTCATGCAATGGCTATCTGGCCTTTTCGGCCATACTGATGGCCGTATTGGACGGTATTGAAAATAAGACCGATCCGGGCGATCCGCTCGATAAGAATATATATGATCTGCCCGCCGAAGAACTGGCCGAGATCCCAACGGCTCCAGGTTCCCTGGATGAAGCACTCCAGTCGCTGGGCGAAGATCACGAATTTCTGCTCAAGGGTGATGTCTTTACCGAAGATGTGATCTCAAAGTGGATCAGCTACAAAACCGAAAATGAGGTGGATGCCATTAAACTTCGACCCCATCCCCATGAATTTTTCCTTTATTTCGACCTGTAAAACCCCAAGCAGCAGCGGCCCGGCGGCCGCTGCTGCGCAATCCGTTAGATTGGCCACCCAGATACTCAGTCATAAAAACACGCATTAAAAAAATAATTGACATCCGACGTTTTTCACGCCATACTCCGAAAAGTGAATGAGTGTTCATTCATAACAAAACATCCCGTTAATTAATGCTAAATCCATTTAGATTATTGAAAGGAGGCACCATGAAAGAAGTCGTCATTGTATCTG
>JAFDDL010000324.1 GCA_019310865.1 Deltaproteobacteria bacterium
GACAGACAGCACGTGGTAGAGTCCATTTTGAAAAGATACGTAAGGTGTCCCCTGAATTATCAGAATTATCAGGTCCGTGAAAATGCCTTATCAGCGGCGTATAGGTTTTCGGGAGCGACACTCAAATTCCTCGGCCTGTGCGGCTTGATTCAATCTGTTATCAAAGCATGAGAAGATAATATCTATATCAGTGGTGTTGTTTTGTCTAAGCGACATCGCTGATGACATATGAATGGAATCAAAACCTCTCAGGCCATGTTTGAAAATAAGTTGGCCGGCTTGCTTTATGATTTTTTCACTTATTTTAATTAAGATAAAGTCCGGCCAGATCCTTTCCATTTCGTCTCTGGCTTGAACCATATCCTCTTTTGTTGTGCAGCCTTCCCGATATGCTCGGTGAATGGCCGACATGACTTCAGGATAAGCGATCTCTGAGGTGGCAGAGAAGTCCGCATGATCCTTTGTATTTCTGGCTAAATCCGAATCGATTTCATCAAAAAACCATTTGACAATACTGCTGCTGTCAAAATACGCAATCATCTGCGGTCCTCGAGGATTAGATCCGAAATAGGCTTTTCGGGATTTATATTTTTGGCGGATCGAATCGGGCCTATTTTTCCGCTTCCTCCCATGGTTTGATTGCCTTTTTTCAGATTGTCCAAAAGCTTTTGTTCAGGAGAGTGCGCAATGGGGCATAACTCGGCTATATCTTTTCCATGACGAAGGATTCGGATTGTTTCGCCCTGTTGAACTTTAACCAGAATGGCCGATATGTTATCGCGCAATTGTTTAACACCTATTGTTTCCATATTTCTCACCATTATAGGGCTTAGTGTACATAATTTATAAATAATGTAGCCACAAAGCGGGCAATTTGTCAATTACCAATGGGAAACACACCGAAATTAGTGAAAGATCCGCTTAATTAAAAAACTATCCAATCGTGCGCTCGGTGGCCTGGTCGAGGATGTCCCATATTCTATCCATCCATGTTTCGTGTTCGGGCTTCATCAAACACGAACGAAGCGCAGTGACTGCATCCGCATCCATGATTATATCCCGCCATCGGTCATCGAGCAACCGGCAAGGGTACTTGAAGTCGGTGTGTCCATATTGGATTTTTCCATTGCCGTTGGGCTCATCGCCGGCAGTTATGTCTTCTGGAAAAATTAGGCGATCGGTGCTATGAAAGAATTGTCAGGCTCTCCAAATCACGGGGATAAAAGGTCAGTATCTCCATGCCGTCTTCGGTCACCAGCACCGTATCCGAGTGGCGAAAGCCGCCCGCGCTGGGCACATAGAGGCCGGGTTCGACAGACAGCACCATGCCCGGCGCCATCTGGGTGTGATCGTTGATATCGAGAAAAGGCGCCTCGTGGA
Source organism: Deltaproteobacteria bacterium (assembly GCA_019310865.1). Next base: position 1,381 of record JAFDDL010000324.1, read on the forward strand.
TCCGCATGCCAAGGCCGTGTCCCACATGATGCCGCCAGTACTGCATCAGATCGTTGTCTTCGTAGTATTTGCGGACCGCCTTATCCACATCGCTGCAGGGAACACCCGGCTTGATGGTTTCAAAGGCGATGTCCTGAAGGGCGACCATGTGGTCGAAAAACCGCCGCTGATCGTCTGACACCGGCTCGATAATCATGGTTCGCTCCAGCTCAGAGCCGTATCCCCAGATGGCCGACCCGGCGCCGGAGACCAGCACATCACCGCGCTGGAACATGATGTTGTTGGCCAGGGCATGGGGAATGGCGCTCCCCCGGCCGATCTGGCCCCGGTACATGGCAACAGCACCCTGGAAAAACATGTGCTGCCCGCGGTAGATTGGCCCCAGACTGTCCATGAGCGCCCGGGTAGCCTCGTTGGAGGCCTGATTGGCCGTATCGGTTTCAGTTACCCCCACCCGGGTGTAGCGCTGAAGCAGGGTATGGGCCAGGTTGCCCCAGGTGCAGCTCTCACGAATGAGCTTCTGCTCGGCCGGACTTTTAATCATCATCATTCCTTCGATGAAGTCGTGAAGGTCCGTGACCTGTGCACCAACCAGGTCGCTGAGTTTCGGCCCCTTATAGCCGTATAGCGGTGGATACCCGTCCCCATCCGAACCGAAGTTTCCGTCCACCCCCAGCTCCTTGAGTATATCGGCCAGGGATTGGATGGGATGGGGAACCGAGGGGTATTCCGGATAATGGGCCACATGATCGATGCCGTACATCTTGGCGTGCTCCACCTCCAGGCGCGGCACCAGCATTCCCTTTTCCCCGGAGGGTGTGACGAAAAACGTGATGGGCCGCTCGGTGGGGGTAAAAGCAAAACCGGTGAAGTAGAGGATATAATACGGATCGTACAGGACCGCTACGGACAGGTTTTTCTGGTCCAGGTAAGCGGCCAGCCGGTCGATTCGGGACTGGTACTCGGCGGGTGAAATATTGATGGATGTTTTCATTCAAAACTCCTTTCTCGGATTTGATTAAGAGAAAGGGATCTTCATTTTGATCAGCCCGTCCTCGTTCATACGCATTTAGTAGTTATACATTATGTGTTATTACATAATGCATATTTCATAATGCTCTCATTGCATTATTTCAAGAACTTTTTACCACAAACGATTTTCTGTCCAAATCATCCAAATGGGGAAATATGCATCGCCCTCCCGATTTTGTCCAAATAGTCAAGAACATCCCTGAAATTCACTTTTTGGAAAGATAAGTAAGGTGTCCCCGAAATTCACCGAAATTCCGAAATTCGCAACCATCATCACAAAAGATCAAAAACTTCTCCATTACCGCCATGTGAAAACTGTGTGGTAACAAATGCTAATTTATTTCACAGCATCAATCATCGCCTTGAGATTTTCGAATTTTGCATCAACGGGAACACTGCAGGCAACCCCCAGAATAAAGCCACCCCCATCTCCGATTTCATCGATGAGCCGTTTGCAATAATCCGTCACCTCCCCTGGCTGGCCGAGGGTGAGCAGTGCGGCGGGGACATCCCCCATGATACAGACATGATCTCGCAGGATCTCTTTTGCCTCGAAGATATCCGTCGCGTTGTCAAATTGAGCGATACACTTTCCCTTGGGAAGCTCCTTCAGGTAAGGTAGATTCTGAGACCAATCCTGGTCGAAATGCATTACCGGTGTTATTCCCTCCGCAACGTACGCCTCCACCATCCGTTTCAGGTAGGGCAGTTCGAATCTTTCGAATACAGTGAGGGGGTAATAAAAACAGCCCCCCCTTTCCAACACGATCATCACGACCGGGATCCCTGTGAGCGGTCCTATATCGAGCTGCTTGACGCTGCGGATGCTGACCTCTATTAAGTCCTCCACCATGGCATCCATGGCCGCCTCTACCCTGTCCGGATCTTGATAAACGTCCTTGGTGAATTCCAGCATTGAACGACTGCAGGACAGCATCATAAGCGGAGAATATGCATACGCGCCCCCGATTATCGGTATCCCCTTTCCCTGCCAATACGCTATGTTCGCCTTGAAGGTCATAATGTCTTTTTCGGCGCTTTTGGCAGTGCGTTCGTGATATTCGGCGACATTCCACCCTCTGAAATTGGGGAGAAAGTCAACCATAAATCTTTTCCACCCCATCGCGATGATCTTGTCGTAATCCTCCTTTTTAAAAATCTCCTGTTCAAGGAGCTGGATAACATCATCTTCTCCAATATCCCTTCCGGGTATTTTAGCAACCATCGGTGCTTCCAGAATGTTTCTGGCTTGAGTTGTCATACCACCGCTCATTGCCATGTCCCAGCCCCCGAGCTCATCAAAAACCTCTCTGGTTGTCTGCTCCCCAAGACGCATGTCCCTGAAATAGTCCCCCTGCGTGAAGCCCTTGTAGCGCATGGGGAATTTATAGTCCATGATCAGCGAAACAGGGACCCTGTCGCTCCTCTTCAAACGAATCGCCGCCTGTATTCTCTCCATGCGGCTACCCAAGTTATCTATGGCCATTTCCTTATATCTCCTGTCAATTGAAGCGTAACTTAATCATTCCCATACACTATTAAACGCAAAGGAAATAAAATCGCGCAGGCATGGCGTTCCCCTGACAAAATTCTCTGTAATATTATATAGCTGAACCAATCAAACAGACGAGGGTGCGCGATTTTTCATGTGCTGCGTTTATATAGTTAGCGATGATGAATTAACAGTGGCCATCATAACTTGATAAAGTCAAGGTTGTTTTAAACCTATCGGAAAGAGGCCGTGTGGGGAGGTTATTTTATGAAAAATATTGTCGTTCTGGGCGCCGGAATGACCCAATGGGGAAAATATCCGGACAGGAGCACTTTCGACCTGGGGGTTGAAGCCGTTTTCAAGGCACTGGATGATGCGAAAATCAACTGGCCCCAAATCCAGGGCCTCGCCTGCAGCATTGCGGCGTTTGATGGCGCGGAAGGAATTATTGCCGGAAACGTGCTCTCCACTGCTATGGGGGACCGAGGCATTCCGGTCCAAAACATCTTCAATGGATGCGCAGTTGGTGGATCTACCCTGCGATCCGCGATTTCGATGATTCTCAGCGGGGAATGCGACATTACCATGGCAGTCGGTTTGGACAAGTCGCCCGACGGGTTTCTCCCCGGATCCACCACAGGACCGGATGACATGGACACCCGGCGGTGGAAGATGATGGGCATTTCAAATCCGGGCTACTGGGCTTTAGAATGTAGAAGGCGAATGGAAGAACTGGGCACCTCGGAAGAGGTGCTCGCCATGGCGAAGGTTGCTGCCAGCAGGCATGGGGTAATGAATCCCATGGCACGTTTCCGGAAGGAATTCTCCATTGAAGAAGTTCTGGCCTCCCCGATGGTGGTTGACCCGCTGCACCTTTACGAAATATGTGCCACCAGTGACGGCGCGGCGGCGGTCATTCTTGCAAATGCCGAAACCGCGAGGAAGATCAGCGCTGAAAAGCCGATCAAATTACGGGGGGTTTCCCTTTCAACCCCAACGCATGGTGATCCTACCATGCGCCCGGTTTGCATGAGCGCACCGGTTTTGACCGATGTGCCGGTGTTGCCGGATGTCGTGAATGCGGCGAAAAGGGTCTACGAAATGGCCGGCACCGGGCCGGAAGATATCGATTTTGTGGAAATTCCGGACAACAGTTCCTGGCATTATCTGTCGTATTTGGAAAAAATGGGCTTCTATGAAGCCGGTGGGGCTGATC
>JAFDDL010000325.1 GCA_019310865.1 Deltaproteobacteria bacterium
ATTTGAGCGGGAAGTGCTGCTGACGCCCGGTGAGCCGGCCCGGCTGCAATTCCAGGTCTGTCACATGGGGCATACCTTCAAGCAGGGACACCGCATCCGTGTTGCCATAAGCGCTACTACAGAAATTGTAGAACCCAACCATCACACGGGGGAACCGGTGGCCACGGCGGTCGAGCGACGCAAGGCGCTGGAGTCCATATTCCACGATACGCAGCGGCCCAGCAATATTTTACTCCCGGTGTTTTCAGGGAATTTTACCCCCGAATCCGACGAATGAACAAATCGAAATGGCATTAATTTTTAAATTGTTGAAATAGGTAGTGATAAATGACCTCACCCAAGTGGTAGCTGGAATACGCAATGAGAGATAGAAACCAACGAGAGGCGGAAAGGAAAATATGAAATTAGAAGATATAGAAAAGACGCTATAAGAGATCCATAAAGAAAAGAAAGAAGCGGCCCTACTTAAAGTAGGAGGCACCACCGTCAAGGCCGACTATGAATGCCTCGGCTTTCAGCTCTTCCAGCTGGATGGCCTGACCCATGTTGATGCCTTTTTAGTGGTGGACAAAGCCGCGCCCATGCTCCGCCAGGCAATGATCAAGGCCGGCTAGAAGTAATTCTGAGGTGCATTTTTAAATACAATAGGTTGGAAATAATGTTCGGTAAAGAAGAAGGTTGAGGGTAAAAGATTAAGCACTGAGAATAGGAGATCGTTATGACAAAGAATAACATTGCCATCTGTGGCGCAGCCTTGATTGACGGTACCGGGTCGGAACTGGTGGCGGGCAGTACGGTGGTTGTTGAAAATGATTGCATCACGGCGGTGGGCCCCGCGGAGACGGTGACCGTGCCGGAAGGTGCCCGGCGGATCGATGCTGCCGGGAAGTTTTTGCTGCCGGGGCTCATTGAGCTTCACTCCCACGCGTATCATCCGGCCATGGTGCCCACTGAAGTTCAGGAACCGGAGGCCTATGCCGTGCTGTATGCGGTGCATTGCCTGAGGCAGGCACTGCAGGCCGGAATTACCACGGTTCGGGAGGTGTGCCAGATGGCCTACATGGATCTTGCCGTCAAACGGGCCGTCAATGAGGGGCTGGTCCCGGGTCCCCGGTTGTATGCCAGCGGAAAGGGGATCTGCATGACCGGCGGCCACGGGTCTGATCTCGAGGGGTTCATGATCGAGGCGGACGGCGTCCATGAAATTGTCAAGGCCATCCGGGAACAGAAGAAAAGGGGGGTCGATCTCATCAAGATCCTGACCTCTCACCGGGACGAAACACCGGAATATACCCAGGAAGAGATCGATATCGCCGTCAGGGAATCCCATCGCCTCGGTTTGCGGGTGGCGGTCCACGCGGCATCCAGGCTGGTGACGGATATGGTGGTCAAGGCAGGCGTCGATACGGTGGAGCATGGGACCTTCGTGTCCGGCGATACGGCGAAACGGATGGCGGACCAGGGCACCTTCTGGGTGCCCACCTGCTACGTGATCTGCCGTATCGGCGAGTTTGCGGAGAAAGCGCTTCAATCGGGAATGCCATTTCCGCCCAACATCGAGCGGGAACTGATGTTATCGAAAGAATGGGGGGAAAAATGCACCGCCGCCTTACCCGATGCCTTCGAAAAAATTCTGAAGGCCGGTGTGCGCATCGGTGCCGGAACGGATGCCATTGGCCGGGACATGGTCTATGCATCACTTCCCGAGGAGATGGAACACCTGGTCCAATTCGGGTGCACGCCCCTGCAGGCCATCGAGTCGGCGACGCGGATCGGCGCCGAGGCCATCGGTGTGGAGAGCAAGATCGGGACCATTGAAACGGGAAAACTCGCCGATATGATCATGGTGGACCGGGACCCGCTGGCCGATATCACGGCGGTAAAGTCGGTGACGTGGGTCATGAAAGGCGGACGGGAGGTGCCCTTCGAAAAGGCTTACGACCGGTTGTCCGGTAAGACTCCCTGGGCCTGAGCGTGTGCGGTTAATTCGTGCGAACCCGTTGAGAAAAAAAGGAGGATCGTTTCAATGTTTATCAGCCATGTGGAAATGATTGAACAATATGCCGCGGCCTATCCGGAAAAAGTCGCCATCGTTTTCAAAGACCGAAGGATAACCTATGGCGCGTTCAACGATCGCATCAACCGGCTGGCCAACGCTCTGATGGAGATGGGGATTCGTAAGGGAGACCATGTGGCGATCCTTTTTTCCAACTGCGTGGAGATGATCGAATCCTTTTACGCCATATTAAAGGCCGGCGCCGTGATCGTTCCGTTGAATCCGATGGTTAAAGGAAACTCCCTCGGCAGAGTCATCGATGATTCGGACAGCGTGGCCTTGATCTGTGGGGAGCAATTCACTCGTGAAATCGATTCATTAAAAGATTTTCTGCCGAAGATACCGGCGAACCGTTACATCCGCACGGGCGCCGACGCCGCCGGCTATGCCGCATATGAGTCCCTGCTCCGAGCTGGTTCCCCGGAAAATCCGGGTACGACGGTTTTCCCGGAAGATGTTTTTAACATCATGTACAGCTCGGGGACCACCGGCTTGCCCAAGGGGATCGTGCACACCCATGATTTCCGGCTGATATTCACCCTCTTCGGCGGGGTGATGGGCTTTGGCATCACGGGCCAGGCGATCGTCTGCAATTCCACGGCATTATATCACAACGGGTCGCTCTTTTTTGTCATGTCGGCACTTTACAGCGGCGGCACCGTGGTACTCATGGATAAATTCGATCCCGGGGATTTTCTTGAGCTGGTCCAGGCGGAAAAGGTCACCCACGCCTACCTGGTGCCGACCCAGTTTATCCGTATTCTGGAACTGCCCGAGCTTAAATCCTTTGACACCCGTTCCCTGGCGGTAGTTCTGTCCATGGCGGCGCCGCTGACCCGAAAGACCAAGGAAGAGATCCTGGCCAACTTTGACTTCAAGCTTTTTGAGGCTTATGGTCTTACCGAAGGGGGGGCCGGAACCTTGCTGCTTCCCGAAGATCAGCTCAGAAAGATCGGATCGGTTGGTAAGATCGCCTTAGGTGACATGCGGATCGTGGATGAAGAGATGAATGATGTAAAGCCGGGCGAGGTGGGAGAGATCATCGGCCGATGCGCACTGATGATGAAGGAATATTATAAACAGCCGGAGAAGACCGCAGAAACGATCGTGGACGGGTGGGTCAAAACCGGCGATCTCGGCCGGTTTGACGATGAAGGGTATCTGTACCTGGTAGGACGTATGAAGGACATGATCGTTTCGGGGGGCGTCAACATCTATCCCGAAGATATCGAAGAGATTATCATACGCCATCCCAAGGTTCTGGACGTGGCCGTGTTCGGTGTTCCCCACGACAAATGGGGGGAAAGCCCAACGGCCGCTGCTGTTTTAAGAAACGGAGAGACTGCCACCGAAACAGAGATCATGGAATGGACCAACGGGCAGGTGGCCGGGTACCAGAAGATCAGCGGTGTTCTGTTCATGGACGAGCTGCCCAGAAATCCATCCGGGAAGGTGTTGAAGCGGGAACTTCGGGTCCCATTCTGGGAACGCACGGGGCGGTTGATATAATACAACATAAAAATGTCATGGGCGGGGAAACATACATCTGCCCGATACCGGAAGGTGCAACATACTTAATCCGTTTGCCTATATTTCACCAATTTCAAAACTGAAGGAGGATATGAATCATGACTAATTCTGACACACAGAACCCGGAACTGCAGGTGATCGAACGAAAAGCAGGGGGCGCGACCGTCAAGGCCGAGGATGGCTTTGATCTGTGGTTCGATGCCTGGGGCGAAGGGCCGGGCATTATCTTTCCGGCGCGGTCTCCGGAAGAGAACAGGTCCTACGCCGAGGCGTTGTCGGACGCTTACCGGGTGGTAATCTTCGAACCGCGTGCCTGCACGATGGATGCGCAGGTCGCTCTCGATCAGATCCCCGATGCCGATGCGAAGGCTGCCGCCGGTGCGCACTTAGTAGGACGTAATATCGAGTGGGATCCGTCGGGATACGACCAATACCCCATAGACCTGGTGATCAGTGATTTGCACCGGGTGGCCGACGCAGCCGGCATCGATAATTTCGTGCTGGCAGGATACTCCGGTATGGCAAGGATGTCTGCATTCCTGTCACCTTACAGTGACCAGGCGGTTGGCGTCATCACAGGGGGCTACCACATTCTGGGCGCGCAGGATTACTGGGTGGGTTTCCTGGCCGGTGCTTCGGCTTTAATGCTGTCGAATCCGGATACGCCGGCGCTGGCGCGTGCGATGATGCATCTCAATCTTCTACAGGTCACGTTGGAGCAAAACCGGGACGATGAGGTTTCTTACGCCAATATGACCGGCCCGAAGATCGTCTGGATCGGCAGTCAGGACGGCGAACCGGACGATGAATTGTTGGAGGTAATTGCCTATGGCAGCAAGACCGCCCAACGCGTTCGTAGCACGAAGGCTGAATATGAACGTCTCGGTTTTCAGTTCTTCCAACTGGATGGCCTTGCCCATCAACCTGCCTACGAGGCGGTGGACAAGGCCGCTCCCCTGCTCCGCCAGGCCCTGATCAAGGCAGGTTATAAATAAAGAGATAGTAACTTAATTCCAAATATACCTAACGAATAGGAGGAATTATGGCTGGAATTTGTTCGTACGGCGGTTACGTGCCGCGGTACCGGTTAAACCGAATGCAGGTTTACAAGACCATGGGCTGGATGAATCCGGCCGTCCGGTTTTCGGGAGCGGGGCGGGAGCGGGGTCGGGCCCAAGCTGAGTGCTTTTAAATAAAGAGTTTAGGCGAAAAAGGCCCCTGTTTTTGAGGCTTATCTTGATGCTTTTGGGTGTAAAAAGCGCGGTTTAAATAAAAAATTTCGGGGAACGAGGCATCCAAAAACAGGGATAAAACGAAAGGGAGGCTGCTTAAGAAGATTTTGTAACCAATTTGCCGGCTAAAAAGAACTTTCGATTTGGATCCCGGGGTCCCGTACCGACAACTGTCACCAAGCCCTTTGTGACCAGCTTGCCTATTCTCGAACGTATTGTGCGGGTTGATAGGCCGATTGTTGCCGCGATGTTTTTTACGGAAAGGCCGTTAGCCTGACCAAGAAGATCGGGCGGACTATAAAATGTGAAAATCAGGCCCCGCACCACAGAGATCAGGTTTATACCAACATCCTTCGATGAATTGAATCGTTTTTCATCCTCCGTAATGACAAAATCGACTTCCTGCTTGTCGATATCTCTGAAGTATCTCAGTTCCACGTCCCAGCCTTCCGTATCTTCTTGCATAAAGTGGCGCCCCGATCAGATTGGGAAAACAAAGGGGACAGAGCTCAACATTCCTAACAGAATCATACAAGATTAGTGCAAAAGAAATGGCGTATACAGGACACAAAATCAGAGCGCAGGGATACATTTGCACCGATTATGTCCCCGGGGCAGCTGTTGCTTGTAACATGCCTGTGTGGTAATGTATTTGCATGAGTGGAATGCTTGAACAGCTTAAGTGTTTGTGATATTAAGAATTCCTACAAAGTTTGAAAAATAAGGGTAACACTTTCCTCTCCGAAAATGAAAGGGGAAGTGTTATGGGTTTAAAAAAATTTACACAAGAACCATTGTGAAAAGCGCCGTCAAAGTGGGGCCAAAAAAAGCTGCGGAAATAGCAGGTGTTCATTTCACCACGGTGTATGACTGGAAAGCCAAATTGGATGCCCTTGGCAAAGAAGCTTTTCTGGCACATCAGCCATCTTACCCGGGGCGCGGAATCAAGCAGATTTCTCCTGAAAAGGAAGCCGCCGTGCTCGAGTGCTGGAAAGCCCATCCAGGCTTTGGCCCCGGCCAGGTCCGGGGGCAGCTTCGTCGTCAAGGGGTCACCGTGTCCATTCGCAGTGTCCGAAAACTCATGAAGGCCAACGGGTATGTGGCGCGTGAAAAAAAGTCGAGCAAAGCGCCAGTCAACCGGTTTGAAGCCCGCCGTCCATTGGAACTTGCGCAGATGGATATCCTGGAATTTTTCATCAATAAGCTCAAGATATACCTGATTTTGCTGATGGATGATTTTTCCAGGTTCATCCTCGGCTGGCGGCTGCTGGACGAGACATCCATCGATGCGGTAACCGGTGTTGTGAGCGATGCCATAGACCGCTACGGTAAAATGGAGGAGCTGCTGACCGACCGCGGTTTTGTGTTTTATTCATGGCGCGGGATCAACCGTTTTGAAAAGTACCTGGAACATGAACGCATCGATCATACCCACGCGCGCGCCCATCACCCGCAGACTCTCGGCAAGGTGGAGGCGTTGAACCGTCGCATCAAGCACGAACTGATCGATCAACAGCGGTTCTTGAATTTGCACGAGGCGCAAAGGGCAATGGAAAACTGGATCGAACAATACAATTATCGTCGTGCTCACCAGGGGATCGGCGGCTTTTTGGTGCCGGCCGAGCGTTTTCACGGCCAGGCGGAAAAAGCCCTGAGTGCCATTGCCGGGGGGATCGACATAAGCGGTCAGGGTTGCTATATGTCTCCAGATGCTGAACGAAGTGTTATCAGCCTTTCGCTGAGCCCGGAAGGCCGGATTACCTTATACCTTTTGGGACAGCCCATCGAATTACCTGGAGGTGTTCTATGCCGGAAGACTTAACCGCCGAAGAGGTGGCCATCATGATCCGCGCGCGGCGGTTGTTAAAGGCCAAGGGCCTTTCACCGGATACGGATGTTAAAAGCCTTTGCCGGAAGGCCGGCATATCACGAAAGACCGGCTACCAATGGGAGAAACAGCTCGATTTGTCCCACCGCGACGAGCAGGCGCTTCGCCGTGAGCATGAGCAGCTCAAGGCAGAACATGAGCAGCTCAAGAAAGATTACAGCGACGTCAGGTGGGAAAACGAAGGGCGAAAGGTCGCCTGGGACATCCACGAGGTGGATAAGTTTCTGGCTGAAAAAAAAAACATTATGGCCAGAGGCAAAAAGAAAAAGCGGTAAGCTTTTTTCGGACTGATGACCGGCCGGCAAGGCAGGCCGCTTGGATAATGGTTGTGCCGGTGAGCACCTTGACAGGTTGGGACAAATGCTTTGACGAGAACTTGAAGCCCGTGGTGATGCCGGATAACCGAGGCAAGAGCGGCAAGGTTACCGTCGAGATGGTGCGCCGCATCGTTGAGAGAGCCAAGGCATACCAACCCCGGCGGATCCGGCTCAAACAATTTGCCGCTGATCTCAAACAACATGAGGACATTGAAGTGGGAGTCAAAACCATCGAAGAGATCCTGATCGCCAATGATCTTTACAAGGCCCGGACGCGTAAAAAGCGCCCCAAGTATTACCAGAGCCTTCGCCAGCAGTTTCCCAACGGTCTTTTGAGCATAGACGGCAGCGACATGGTCGTATGGCTCGGTGAAACACCCTACCGGTTCAATATGGAACTGACAGTGGATGTGGCCAGCTTCGCCCATACGGCATTCAGTGTCGCCGACAGCGAAACCGCCGAAGAGGTCATCAAGGTACTCGAAATGCATCGCAAAGATTGGGGTGTTCCAGTCGGTATCCTGAGTGACAGTGGAAGCGCCAATCTCAGCGAAGCAGTCAAGGACTACATGAAAGATCTGGGGATCGAACCGGTGCCGGTAGGTCCCGGAAATCCGAAGGGCAACGGGACAGACGAAGGCGCCTTCAGCCATATGAAAAGGGCGCTGGGGCGCATCCATCTCGATGTTTCATCCCCTAAGGCCCTGGCGAAAAGCGTGCTGGAAGCGCTGGTGTCGGTTTACATACATATGCGCAATCGTCTTTGCGCGTGTGGACGAACGGCGCCCCCTGGCCAACACATGAAAACGCCCGTCTCGGCAGAAAACAGAGATGCCGATCGTCGTCGGCTTAAAGATCATGTGGCGGCAAAGGCCGCCGGAGAGCAAGACCAGGTGAAACTCGATCGCCTGTATTGGGTTATCCGCCATTACGGACTTGAGGTGACACCCGATGAACTTAAGCGCGCTGAGCGAACCATCAAAGGCTATGAGCTTGAAGCCATCCGGTTGACGGAAACGGCGTTTTTAAAAGCCACTCAACGCAAAGCCGAACGCCGTAGTCTTCCTTATTTCTTTGGCATAATAAAAAATATCCAGCAGCAGCGCGATGATGATGCCAAAAGAGACTATTGCCGGCAGCGTTACAACCACGAGGCGATGCTTCGACTCGAGCGACAAAAGAATGAACAGCCGAAACCAGCCTCGATCGATAACGTCCTTGGGATGCTGGAAAAGGCCGTGAGCGTCAATGTACGATTTGTCAAAAAGCTTGCTATCAGAAAGGCCCGGCAATGGACACTTGAGATGATAGCATCGTGTAGTTATTTAGGACCGATCAAAAAGAAAGTTGAAGACGCCTTGGGCAACCGCAAACATCTGTCGATTGAGCAGAGAGAAAATGCATGGGAACTGTTCTGTCAGTTCCTGAAAACCAATGAACAGGAGAGCCGTGTTACCCTCTCTTTATAATTTTGTTCGAATTTTATTGTCCTATTACAGCCTTATCAGTTTCTAATGCCCGCTGTGTGAGGGCCGATTATCCTGACCTATCCTATAGGAGAAAAGTATGCGTCGCTTACTGTTATTGTTTTTTATGCTCCCTGTTCTCATT
>JAFDDL010000326.1 GCA_019310865.1 Deltaproteobacteria bacterium
CGAACCCTTAGCGTTACAGATACCCGCATTATATCTGCAACAAATCAAGTCGATCCAAAACGAAGATCTGTTATACTCGGAACTGAGTGCCTTATGAAGCGGTTTGTCTCTAAAATTCTCTTTGACAAGCGGGATCACGAGTTGATTCGTATTGTCAATGCGGTTGGCAAGCGGAGTGGAAGGCAGGAGTTTGCCCAAAAGCGCTATTTTCCGGTCTTTCACCCAAACGGCATCAAAGAGATGACCGAATCCAAGGGATTGCGGATCGCTTACGCCGTGGCCCATCTATTGAACTCACTTGAAGTGGGGGCTGTGGACGATCGAATCGATGCGCTTCGTATGCTGCGCGCCGAAGCGATTGACGCCACCACGGGACCCATGCCCAAAAACACGGCCCGGGTCCTGTTACAGCTGATGAAGGAGTTGGTCAGATCCCGTGGGAATTACCAACGTCAGTTGACCCTCGCGCATGATTTCAGAATCACCGCATTCGGAAAACCCCGCATCGTCCGACGTCAGCTTCGGCGCTTTCGCCTGCTTGAAATGCCCGAGGAGTGGAATCAGCTCACCTTTGATGACCATGTGCACGATGCCAACACCAAAGGCCGCAAAACCCCCACCCACCTGGTCATGGATGCCTGGATCAAGGGCATTCGACGGTTGCGGGTGATCCATTACAACTTTACCGAGCCGCGATCTGCCGCGGAGCTCTTCAGCGCCGCTCAGATAATGGATATCGATCTTCGCATCGGTGTTGAGTATTACGCCCGGTACCGTGATCGGTATATTCAGCTCATCTGGGTGCCCAGGGGGTTTGCCGACACGCAGGATTTTCTCTGCTTTTTGGCCGAACCGCACGTCATGAAAATGATGGATCAGGGCCGGGCCGTTTCGCTCTACCAGCAGGGGCACGTGATGGCCCTGCTGGAAAAATTCAACGCCCGCTATCTTCAGGAAATCCGGGATACCTATGATTTAAAAATGGTGCCCATCGACGAGGCGGCCTTTTTAGAATTCGTCGGAATCGGTCAGAAATCAAGGACTCACCTCTCCGAGTTTATTCAAAACCTGATGATAGAGGCGCTTCAGGCCCGAATTCGGGAACTAAAGGGGCAGTATCAGACTGGAGACGCCTCGGTTCGGGAGAAAATCGATACCTGGCTCGAGGCCATGAACAATCTTGATATCGAGGCAACCGTTAATGTGTATCTGAAGCCCGAAAACAATCCGGAGATCGCCTATCCCGAGACGCCGCATTCCGATGAAAATCTGCCCGAGCTGTTGAAACTTTCCGCGCCGGAAGTGCTGGATCGCTTGGCGGCCCTGCGATCCGGCTACCGGATTACCCTCAAACTGACCCATCTGAAGGATGATGAGGTCCTGGAATTACTCTACGATTGCCAGGGGAGCATCACCCGCCTGGAAATCTTCAACTTAAAGGATTATATTGAAGGGATAACCGAGCATCTTGCCGACATCAATCACCTGCAACAGGCCATCAACCACGGCAGTATCATCAGCCTGAAGCAGGTCGTGCGCGGCATTATCTCGCGGGTTAAGTCGGCCGATTATGCCGACAGGGATGATCGGGTCGCCAAGCTCACCGCCATTTTGCATGACCTTCCCGGCCTCAAGGTACTCTACCAAGATTCCCCGATTAAATCACGCATCGGCAGTGACTCCACCGGCCGTTCCTACAAGGCATACGGCATGGGGCTTGCGGTCAAGGAAACCCTACCGCTACAGGCCCAGCGGGAAATTCACCACCAGCGGCCCGAGCACGTGAGAGAGATGCTGCCCCTGCGATTTACGGCCCATCCGCAAAACACCTACATTCCGTATCGCTCGGATCCGCCGCTGCACCCGCTGTTGTACCGTTTTGCCTTAAGCGCTCCGTTTTTAAATTGGATCGGCTTCAAATTCAAAAGGAGCTGGGAGGTGAAATCGGCCGCCACTCGAATGGCGAAAAACGGCAATATCGTCACCCTCGGCGGGCTTCGGGGCCAGGAGATAAAGAACTTCAGCCTGGAGCAGGAAGTTCATGACGATACACCCCCTCGGGTTTCCTGGCATTACCTGAACACCCGAACCAAAAACATGCTCAAGGTGACGCTGGGGCTTATCCCCGCCTTTGCCACTTTTTTCCTCACCAAGGACTGGTGGCTGCTGGCTTACTTCGGCGCCTTTATCTGGTTCGGCATCACCGGCTTTAGAAACATTATTCAATCCGTGCTCGGGGGCGGCGGTTTCAAGCGCTCGCCGCTCTTGCACTGGGATGATTATGTCAGCTGGGACCGGATCACCGATTCGCTGCTCTATACCGGATTTTCGGTTCCGCTGCTCGACTACCTGGTAAAAACGGTACTCCTGGATCGCGAGTTCGGTATCACCACGGCGAGTCATTCGGTATATCTGTATACCTTCATGGCGCTGGCAAACGGCATTTATCTTTTTACCCACAACGTGTTTCGCGGACTTCCCAGGGCGGCGGCCTATGGCAATTTTTTCCGCAGCATCCTCTCCATTCCGATCGCCATCGGTCTCAATGCGCTGCTGGCCGGCTTGCTGCCCATGGCCGGGGTGATGAACCCCGATACCGCGCTTCAGAAATGGGCGGCCGTTATCTCAAAAACCGCATCCGATTTTGTGGCCGGCGTCATCGAAGGCCTTGCGGACCGATATGCCAATATTCGCCTGCGCTTGAGGGATTACCGCCAGAAATTCAGTGCGATTTTGGATGAATATGCGAACCTGGAACTACTCTATCCGGATCTTCAGACCTTTAACGTCCTAAAAGCCCCGTCAGCCCAAAAGAAGCGGGCAAGGGCGGATGCGGCCGAGATGGAGCACGTGATCATGCTCCATGCCCTCGATTTGCTCTATTTCTGGATGTATCAGCCCCGGGGCCGGATCACCCTGGTGAAGTTTCTCGAATCCCTCTCCGAGGATGAGCACCATATTCTGATCAGCTCCCAGTTCACACTTCAGCGGCACCGGGAGATCAGCCAACTCTTTATCGACGGTATTTTCGGCAATAATTTTCCAAAACCCCTGTCTTTTTACCTGGCCCGCTACCCGGAATATCTCGAGTCAATCAAACTGCTCGGCTTTAAGGAAGAGGAATAAACCCTACAGTTGCGGCCTTGAAGCCTTGGATCTGAAGCCCACAGGCTTTTGCAACGATAGGGTAAGTTGCCCTGCCCTGCTGAATACTAAGGGCTCGCACAGGAAAGCGAAGACTCAGGAAATAAATTTATTCCACGGGTTGTTTTCCGCCTTCCTTTGTCACCATGATGAAGATAAGGGGGATAAAGAGCAGTGTTAGAAAAGTACCGACAATGAGGCCGCCGATTGCCACTGCGCCGAGGGGGGCCAGCCGTTCAAGGCCAATGGCCGAGCCCAGGGCAACCGGCAGCATGCCTGCGGCCACGGCAAAGGCGGTCATCAGTACCGGCCGGGTACGGATGTGGATCGATTCGAGCATGGCCGCTTTTTTGTCCAAACCTTCCGCCATCTTTTCCTGGGCAAAATGAATGAGGAGAATGGCATTATTGACGATGATGCCGGAAAGAAGAATAAAGCCCATCATGGCCGGCATGGAGACATGATAATCGAGGATGAGGTTCATCCAGGAAGCGCCGATAATGGTCAGCGGAATGGAAAGGACAATCATGATGGCCACTTTGACACTATCAAACAGGGCAATCAGAGTGAAAAAGATGAGGATCACCGCAAAGCCGATGGCACCGACCATCCTTCCGGCTGAGCTTTTGAACTGTTTGATATCCCCGCTCTGCGCCATGGTCACTGAGGGGGGCAGTTTCGACCCTGCAAATGCCTTCTGAAAATTATCCATAATATGGGAAATGGCGGCCTTTTCTCTGGATCCGTAGACATTGAGGGTATAATTCAGGCCTTCCCTGGTGATGATCCCCGGCTCTTGCTCGCTCTTAAAAGAAGCGATGGCTGAAAGGGGAATTTTACCCTTAGGGGAGTCAAGCAGGGTGGCTTGCAAAATATCCACACTGTCCCGCTGCCCGGCAGGCAGCCAGACCCGCACACCAAAATCAACACTGTTCTGCAGGGGAAAGGAGGCAACCAGCGCGCCGCGTAAAACAGCTTGCAACTGCCCGGCGATATCCGCGTTTTTGAGGCCGTACATTGCCGCCCGGGCCTGATCGATCTCAAGGTTATACACGGTCTTATCATTGTCCCAGGTCCTGGCAACAGAGACGAGACCTCTGGTTTTATAGAGGGCTTTTTCCACCAGATCTCCTGCTGATTCCAGATCAGAAAAGCTTGGGCTGGAGAGCGTCACATCAATACTTGCCCGGATACTTGCCATGGCCGTTGCCCCGTAATCCACCACCTCAAGACTCTTGATATTATCAATTCGGGCCAGGAGAGGCCGCAGCCGATGTCCAATCTCCCAGATGGACTCATCCCGCTCATAACGGTTCACATAGGTGGCGGTAATGGCAATATGATCCGTACCGCTACCGCTACCGATACTGAGCACCCCCGGTTCACTGCCGATGGCTGAAGAGAGGCGGAGCAGTGGGCCGTTTTCTGCAAGTATTGTATTCACCTCTTCAACGATTCGCCGGCTTGCCTCAATGGGCAGATTCGGGTCTGTGACAATGCTGACCTTTACCCCACCGGTATCCATGGGGGGCATCAATTCCTGTCCCACCGTGGGCATCACGCCCCGCATACTGATCACAAAGAGCAGGGCCAGACATATAAAATAGGCTACGGCCGCAATTTTACTCCGTAAGGCCAGGCTGACAGCTGTGGAAAAAAAGGCCCGTATCTGATCCATGACAAAACCGGTTATACGGTGGAAAAAAATTTCCAAACGCAGCACCCAGGGCTGCTCCATGGTCAGTATCTTCATCGACAGCAAGGGTACGGCAGTGATGGAAATAACATAGGAGGCAGTGAGTGCAAGGAGCAGGGTACCCACCAGGGGACGGAATATGGTCTGAGGATAGCCGCCGACAAAGAGGATGGGGGCCAGGGCAATCATCGTGGTGATGGTGCCGGAAAGATCGGCAAACATGATCTCCTTGGTTCCGGTGATGACCGATTTCTTGATGTCGGGGCCAGAATAATACCGGTCAGGGTGACCACATTAAACTCGATGCCCACTATCCACATCAGAGCAATGGTGGTTGCATAGACTACCGGAATGGTGGCAAGGACAACCAGCACCTGGCGGAAGCTGGCCAGAAAGAAGAAGACCACGATAGTGGACATGATGATGGCGTCGCGCAGGGATTCGAACATATTCTCCGTACTCTGGACAATGATATCCTTCTGGGTGTCCGTGATCTCAAATCGGAGGTTCGGATATTGCCTCTTTATTTTCTCAAGCGTTTCCTCAACCCGAGAAATGGTGTTGAGTACATCGTCATTGAGTCCGCGCTGGACCGAAAGGGCTATGGATTCCCGACCATTGCCGTAGTAGGCTGAACTGTTTTCATAATGGCCAAAATAGATGTCACTCACATCACCCAGCCGCACATCCGGTGTCAGGCGCAGGCCACGAAGGCCCTGCACAGTCTCCTCTTTGCCGGGAGACTTTAAGAGATAACGGCTTTTCTCATTGCTGATAAAACCAATGGCATAGTCTTTATTATTACTCTGCAATGTTGCCAGCACCGCGGTAAGACCAAGGCCGTATTGATCCAGCCCGGCCTTGTCAATGATGATCTGCACTTCCTTTTTATAGCTGCCGAAGATGTCGACATTGGCCACACCTGAAGTCTTGAGCAGTTCATGGCGCAGCCGGCTTTCAGCAAACTGGCGAATATCCGGCAGGGGGATTGAATCGGAACTGATGCCGATAACCACAATGGGTGCTGTGGCGGCAGAAATTTTGTGGACTTGCGGTTCCTTGATATCCGTTGGCAGTGCAGAGCGGATCTTGTTCATGGAATTGGTGACATCGCTTGCTGCCATATCCAGATCCTTACTGTATTCAAACTCCGCCCGGATAACAGAAACTTCATCAATGGTGGTTGAAAAGACCCTGCGGATCTTATCCAGGCTGTAGAGTTCCTCTTCCACGGGTACGGCAACGTTGGCCGCCAGGGTCTTGGCAGAACCACCGGGCTGGATAATAACCACGGCAATCTCCGGGTAGTTCGACTCCGGAAAGAGTTTCCGTTCAACCTTCTGATAACCTGCAATGCCCAGAAAAACAAAGAGGGCCAGAAAGGAATAGATGAAATAGGGCCGCTGCAGGAGGCGCTCTATAAAACTGCTATTCATGCGCGTCGCTCCTGTGAATTAGAACATTACCATAGCTGGGCAACTGACTCAGCTTTGCCTCTGCCGCCACAGCCACAAGCGAGGTTGGACATGGCTCAATGAGGGCGTGTTCTTTGTTTTCGGCAATAACGCTCACCGGAAAAGAAGTAAACGCTCCGTTTTCATAGACCATGACCTGAACCCCCTCCTTTTTCCGGAGGAGTGCGTCAAGGGGAACCGTGCAGCCGGTATCTGCAAAAATGAGCACATCAATGGTGATATAACTGTTGTTCGGCAGGTCCAGTGGGATATCAACGTCAACTTCCGCAACCGAGAGGCCGTTTGCAGCATCGCTGTAGAGAGTTATGACCCGGCCAATTAGTCGGCCGCTTAGAAACACCGCCTGCCCTGTCCTGATTGCAAAATCCATCGGGACATAGCTGAAGGTGAGTTTTTGCCCTGGAGAATTGATGGAAAGCAGTGGCCGGCCAGGGTTTGCAAGGTCCCCTTTGCGTGAAAAGATGGTGCCGACAGTCCCGTCAAAAGGGGCCTTGATGTTGAGATAACTGAGCTGTGCGCCAAGAGCGGTGATCTTCTGCCGCGTAGCTTCAAGGCTTGCCTGTTTGGCTGCATATGCTGCTTCAGAGGCTTCAAATTTCTCCCGCGCCAGACCGCCCACCTCAAAAAGAGCCCTGTTTCGTTCATGGAGGCTCCCGGTATATTGGACATCCTTTTCCTGGGCCTTCAGGCTCACCTGCAGGGACCGGATGCTTGAAGCAATTTCCAGATCATCAATCTTCAGCAGGAGGTCGCCCTCTTTTACAGACTGGTTTTCCCTGACCAGAACCGCTTTTATCCGGCCGCTCAGCTTGGAAGAAATTCCGGCGGTCTCACGGGAGGCAAGACGCGCAAGAAAAGGACGGGTCTGCTCCAGTCGTTGAGTTGTTGCAGGAACGACTTTCACATGATAGATCAAAGGGGCCGGGGTAGCGGCGTTCTCTATACTCTGCCTGCGTTTTTTAAGAAGCATAGCAGCACTGCCAAGCAGTGCAATGATGAGCAGTAATATAATAATTTTCTTCATTTATTCTCTCCATTCTCCAGCAGGTAATCCAGATAAAAGCAGGCATTCCGGTAGGTATATCGAGCAGTAATAGAGCGACTCAAGGCCAGTTGATTGCGGGCCTTTGCATAGAGCAGATCATTCATATCCGCGGCGCCTTTATCAAAGCGGGTCTGCTCAATAATCTCAGTCTCACGGGTCAGGGCAAGTTCGATCTCGGCAGACTGAAACTCATCAATGGCCATCTCGATTTTTGTGATCGCTTCACTCAGAGACACCTTCAGCTCAAGCTCCGTTTTTAATCGCCCCCGCCGGCTTTGTTGCTCGCGTACGGCAGCCATTTGGCGAGCTGTCTTGCGGCTGCCAAAGTCAAAAACGGTCCACTTCAGATTCACAGATGCCTGCCAGACTTCCTGGTTATTCCAGTCACCCTCATTGAGATTGGAACTGTCATTGGGGCCAAAATTCCGGCCATAAAAACCATTAAAGGTTACCTGGGGGTAGTAGACTGCATTAGTTTTCTCAACAAGCCTGGCCTTTTTTTCCACGTCCAGTGCGGCAGAACGGTATCGTTCAAGTTCCTGAATCTCTTTGTTGTGCCCAGTCTCGTCGGGAGCCGGTATCTCCACGGAGAAATTTTCCAGCGTGGTAATCGTGTCTATGTTGAGTAAAGCGGCAAGACTGACCTTCATTATCCGGATATTACCACTGATCTGCTTTGTTTTTACCCTGGCATTTTCAAGGTCGGCCGCGGCTTTGAGCTGTTCCACCCTGGCCTTTTTCCCAAGTTTGACCTCAAAGGAAATGTCATCATAAAGCCCCTGCAATGCCTTGTGATACTCACTTTGTGCCTCTTTCTGCACCTGCAGGGAAAGGATCTTTACATACAGCGTTTTCACATTATAAATGAGCTGCTCCCGACTCAGTTTTATAGCAGCGCCAACCATCTCTTTTTCCAGGGCGGCAATCTTCACTGAAAGCTGCTGGGCAAAGCCGGTGAAAAGCGGTACCTCATACATAATGCCGGTGGCACAGAGATCCTGGGTGGAGGGAACCGCCGTGGGGTCCTTGAAGATTGATGCCGGGGTCAATGGGGCCAAGGTACGCGGCAAATTGTAATGGCCATAGGAAGCCACCACGGCAATCTTTCCAAAATTCTGTGATTTTTTCCAGCTCAAGTCTCCTTCGCTCAAGGCCCGATTCATCTGCTGTCTTTGCAGATCAGGGTTATTTTTAAGCGCCAGGGCTACGGCCTCTTCAATGGTCAGCCCACTGCTCACTCCGGGAAAAAATGCAATAATGGTCTGGCTCAACAGGCCAAAGATCAAAAATTTTGCTAACCGGGTTCTTTTCATAGATACTCGCAACACCTGTTGTTTTTGAAGTTGTTGGCAACTGTTTTTATTTTTGTCTTTTGAACAGAGCATAAATATAAGGCTATAACGCCCATCAGAACACCGCTGTCGGTGAAACCTCAGAGCGTCGATTGTTTTGGCCATTGGCCAATCTCATCAGTAAGCTGACTATTACACCAAATTAATATCTTTGTATATCGTAATTATTACAAGTGGCTTTTAGCAACATTTGCGATGTCGAATTGGCATTTTTTAAGATATGAGTTGGCCTAACCACTTTTTCAAAAAGGAGATACTTTCTAATCGCATTTGCGCAGTTTCAAAATGTCCGGTTTCGTATCGTTTTAGCTGCCAGGCTTCCGCGGCTTGCTCTGTCTTATAGACATGTCTTAACTCTCGATCAATCCGATCCAAACCGGCGGAAGGCGTAAGCCTGTCATAGTTTCCAGCGAGACTCAGATGCGGACGCGGTGCAATCAGGGCATTAGTCTCCGTGGTTGTGAAATACTTAAGAAGAGAAGGCACATAATAATATATACCATGACCATCCAAACCTCGTGCTTCGATCAGAGACTCGAAATCCGTCAGACAACAAAGATCCACGCAGACTTTGATGCGGGTGTCCAGTGCTGCCGTCCACCATGCCATCGTACTACCCATTGATATGCCGATCGTGCCGATTCGTTCGGCATCGACATCCGGGCGTGAGACAATGTAATCCAATGCGCGT
>JAFDDL010000327.1 GCA_019310865.1 Deltaproteobacteria bacterium
TTGATTGGTCTCATCATGAGCCGAAAATTTGGCCCGTCTCCGGACATACTTTTGATATAACTGGTGTTTCACCAGTCGCTCCACCATGACCACTGTGGTTTTGTCCATCTTGTCACTAACTACGGTCCCCAACAGCTGTCTCTTATTTCCTCGCTTTTTCATGGCCAATTACTATTCTTGAGTTTTTTGCTTGTTTACGGTTTCAGCGATAATGGTCTTCACCCTGGCGATGTCGCACTTGGCTTCTTTAAGTTTCACGGAATTTTCGAGCTGCCCGGTTTCGTGCTGAAACCGGAGGTTGAAAAACTCCTGCTCAAGATCCGACGCTTTCCGCTGCATCTCTTCCAAGCTCAGTTCCCTAATTTCACTCGGTTTCATTACAACTCGCCTCTTTCTACAAATCTAGTCTTTATCGGAAGTTTATGAGCAGCCAGACGAAACGCTTCATGCGCCATTTCCCTGTCAACACCTTCAATTTCGTAAAGGACTCTTCCGGGTTTAATTACAGCGACCCATGCCTCCGGTGGCCCCTTTCCCTTGCCCATCCGGACTTCAGCAGGCTTCTTTGTAACGGGCTTGTCCGGGAAAATACGAATCCACATCTTCCCCCCACGCTTAACATAGCGCGTCATGGCAATCCGAGCAGCCTCGATCTGTTTGGATGAGATATATCCGCACTCAACCGCCTGCAAACCGAATTCACCGAAACTCAGCCGTCCGCCCCGCTCAGCGACACCCCTCATTCTGCCGCGTTGTTGCTTTCTGAATTTTACCTTTTTGGGACTCAGCATGTATAACTCCTAATCGATTAAGCTTTACCCGGCTCAACCTGATCTTTTTTAAGAATTTCTCCCTTAAAGATGAATACTTTCACACCGATAGCACCGTATGTGGTGCGCGCCTCCGTGAAACCATAATCGATATCAGCGCGCAGCGTATGCAGTGGGATTCGACCTTCCTTATACCATTCCGTTCGTGCCATTTCCGCACCACCCAAACGCCCTGAGCAGATTATTTTTACCCCCTGGGCGCCGAAACGCATTGCGGAAGAAACACCGCGTTTCATGGCTCGCCTGAAGGCGACGCGCCGCATAATTTGCGTGGCAACATTTTCGGCCAACAGTTGGGCATCGATCTCTGGTTTACGAACCTCTTGGATATCAATGAATACTTCCTGGGAGACCATCTTTTCCAAGTCTCTTTTGAGCTGTTCGATCTCCGCACCCTTTTTCCCGATTACGATACCCGGTCGGGCCGTAAAAATTCTCAATCGAACACGCTTCGAGGATCTTTCAATTTCGATCCGTGAGATACCGGCGTGCGCCAGCTTTTTCTTTAAAAATTTGCGGAGGTTGTAATCCTCAAAAATATAGTCCGAATATTTTTTTTCGGCATACCACCTGGATTCCCATGTTTTTACTATTCCTAATCTTAAACCGATTGGATTTACTTTCTGACCCAAACCGTATCCTCCTTTACGACGACGACTCTTCGGCTAATATGACCGTAATATGGGCGGTCCGTTTCAATATACGAGTTCCCCTGCCGCGGGCTCTGGCCCGAAACCGCTTCAACACCGGCCCCTGATCTGCGGTAATCTCCCGGATCACAAGTGAATCGACATCAAGATCGTAATTATGATCTGCATTGGCCACTGCACTGTTGAGAAGCTTTTCCAGAATGCGTGCTGATTTCTGGGGCATGAATTTAATCTTGTTCATCCCTGTTTCTACCGGCTGTCCTTTTATATCCCCGACCAATTTACGCACCTTTTGAGGTGAAATGCGAGCATATCGCAATACGGCTCTAACCTCCATGGCAGTTTATCTCCACTCCTTATATGACTACTTCAATTTAGACTTCTTGTCCCCGGCATGTCCATAATATGTCCGCGTGGGGGAAAATTCTCCCAACTTATGCCCTACCATATTTTCAGAAACAAAAACCGGGACAAACTTCTTCCCATTATGGACCGCAAAGGTAATACCCACCATTTCCGGGATGATCGTGGACCGCCTGGACCATGTCTTAATCACCTGGTTTGAGCGGTTCTCTTGAGCGGTAAGCACTTTACTCAATAACTTCGGGTCAACAAAAGGCCCTTTTTTTAAAGACCGTGGCATAACTGCTCCTGTTCTATTTGGTTCGCCTTTTAACGATGAAACGATCGCTTCTCTTATTCTTTCGTGTCCTAAATCCTTTGGTCGGCATTCCCCAGGGGCTGCACGGGTGACGTCCACCGGAAGACCGACCTTCGCCCCCGCCCATGGGGTGATCCACAGGGTTCATCGCAACGCCACGGACCTTGGGTCGTCTGCCAAGCCAACGTTTGCGCCCGGCTTTTCCCAGCGAAATGTTTTCGTTCATTACATTTCCCAGTTGGCCGATGGTTGCCTGGCAGTTTATCCGGATCATTCGAACCTCTCCGGAAGGCAGTTTGACCAAGGCATACGGGTCTTCTTTTGCCATCAGCTGTGCAAAGGTTCCCGCACTTCGAACCAGCTGGCCACCAGTACCCTGCCGCAGTTCGATGTTATGAATGTGGGTACCCAGGGGAATGTTTTTCAGGGGCAATGAATTCCCCGGCTGAATGTCGGCATCTGACCCGGACATCACGGTACTTCCAACCGCTAAGTTAACCGGAGCCAGAATGTAGCGTTTTTCACCATCCACATAATGAAGTAGGGCAATTCGTGTGGTGCGATTTGGATCGTACTCGATTGCCGCAACCTTTGCGGGTATGCCGGTCTTGTCCCGTTTGAAGTCAATTACGCGATAGTGACGCTTTTGGCCACCGCCGCGATGCCGACAGGTAATTCGGCCGTTGGCGTTTCGCCCACCGCTCTTTTTCAGCTTTTTTAGCAAGCTCTTTTCCGGTCGCTTCTTCGTAATTTCCTCAAAGGTTTCGAATGCCTGGAATCTTCGTCCAGGTGATGTCGGTTTGACTTTTCTAACTGCCATGCTCGCCTCTCTTACCGGTTATCTTTGCCTGACACTGCTACAAGAAATTCATTCAACCGGTATTAAAATTATACGCCCTCGAAAAACTCAATCCGTTCACCGGGCATCAATCTCACCGTCGCTTTCTTCCAATCCCGCCGCTTTCCAAGAATCCTGCCCCGTCGTTTCATCTTACCGGATACCTGTGCGGTTTTAACACCACCGACCTTTACATTGAAAATCGTTTCCACAGCCCGTTTAATTTCGATCCGATTGGCGCGACGATCCACCTCAAAGACAACCTGATTGTTCGCCTCTTTCATAAGGGTCGTCTTTTCCGTTACAATGGGCCGTTTGATAATCTCATATGGGTTCATGCAAGCCTCCCCTCAATCCCCGTGATGGACGGCGCCAGCAATATCAAATTTTCATATGCCAGCAGATCGTAAACATTGACGCCTTCACATCTGAGTACTTTCACATCCGGAATGTTCCGGGAAGATCGCTCAAGGCTTTTATCTTCTCTATCGGTAACGATTAATGCATTTGTAACATTCAACGCTTTGAGAACTGAAACGACCTGCCTGGTTTTGACCTCCGGCAGGTCAATCTGGTCAACAATCATTAATTTATTGTCTTTCAGTTTACTCGAAAGGGCCATTTTCAACGCCAGCCGCCTGACCTTCTTTGGCACCTTGTATGCATATGAGCGTGGATCCGGACCGAATACAGACCCACCGCCTCTTAAAAGCGGGGACTTGATATCGCCGCGCCTGGCACGACCCGTCCCCTTCTGGCGAAACAATTTCCGACCGCTCCCCCGAATGTCACTTCTATGTTTCACCGCAGCAGTTCCCCGACGCCGCTTCGCCATCTGCATTCTGACGACTTCGTGCAACACACTCGATTTCACCGGGATATCAAAGATCTGATCCGATAAATCCAACTGGGAAACTTTTTCACCTTTTTGGTTTAATACGTCTATTACAGCCATAATCATACCGCTTGATTGCTATTCTTTGTTTATATCAAGTGAGGTCGCACACCGTCTGCAACATTATTTGGCAATTTTGGATTTTTTTAAGGTAACCAGAGCAGACTTGTGCCCAGGAATCGCGCCTTTGATCAGGATCAGGTTATCATCCGATCGAATATCGACAATTTCTAGATTACGAACCGTTTGACGCGCCGCACCGTATTGGCCCGGCATTTTCTTACCTTTTACAACCTTAGCCGGCCAGGCGCTGCATCCGATAGATCCCGGCATTCGCTTATTATGACTCCCGTGCGTCATAGGCCCACGATGAAATCCGTATCGTTTGATTGTACCGGCGAAACCACGGCCTTTGGTCGTGCCCGTTACATCGATTCGCTCACCGACTTCAAAGATCTCCGGTTCAATCGCCTGACCCACCTTATAATTTTCAGGATCATCCACATTAAATTCTCGCAACGCCGAAAAACTGCCGCCACTTTTGGATAGATGGCCCTGCATCGGTTTGTTAATCCGAGACGGTTTTTTTTCACCGAATCCGATTTGAAGGGCGTTATACCCATCGGAATCAAGCGTTTTGATCTGGGTCACCACACAGGGACCCACTTGGACAACCGTCACAGGAATATACCGCCCGTCACTCGTAAATTGGCCGGTCATACCCAGCTTTTTACCTATCATTCCTTTACACATTTCTGCTACGGCCCCTTACGCTACAGTTTAATCTCAACATCGACACCCGGTGACAGATCAAGTTTCATCAGAGCATCCACGGTCTGCTGAGTCGGATCTTCGATATCGAGCAGTCGTTTGTGCGTTCTCATTTCAAATTGCTCCCGTGATTTTTTGTTCACGTGGGGAGATCTCAACACACAGTATTTGTTGATCCGAGTCGGCAACGGAATCGGTCCCACCACCTTGGCACCTGTCTTTTTGGCAGTATCCAGTATATCCGCAGCCGATTGATCCAATAGTTTATGATCGTATGCTTTGAGCCTGATCCGTATTTTGGTGTTCATTTTCATGGATAGCAACTTTCCTGTTATTCGATAATTTCGCTGACCACGCCGGCACCGACCGTACGGCCGCCTTCACGCACCGCAAAGCGAAGCTCTTTTTCCATGGCAATGGGCGTTATCAACTCCGCCGATATCGTG
>JAFDDL010000328.1 GCA_019310865.1 Deltaproteobacteria bacterium
GCTGTAGCGGAAAAACTTGAACGGATTGAAAAAAGCAGACTTGCTCGGGAGTGCGCTAAATTGGATCCCAAATTTGAACAGGATCTATCTGAAGAAGGCTTCGAAATGGAGATAGATGAATGGCCGGAATACTAAGGGGTGATATCATCTGGGCAGATCTGAATCCTACCATTGGGCACGAGCAATCAGGCCTGCGACCGATACTCGTATTAAGCCATGAAGTCTTTAATAAGAACTCAGGTACCATAATTGCCGTCGCAATTACAAGCCAGCCTCAAAGAGCAGGCTTTCCATTGACCCTTGGGCTTAAAGAAACAAAACTACCCAAAAAGTCATGGGTAAAAATAAGTCAGATCCGCACATTATCTGTTAAACGCCTTCGGAGAAAGCTTGGAACAGCAAAACCTGAGGAGTTGGATCTGATCGTTGAAGGCCTTAATGAAATAATTGGGGATTAACAAAACAGTTGAGCTGGACCGGGCTAAGCCGGAGCTTTTTTTTCAATACACCGGCGTGTCACGACATCTTTGATATCGGGTTTACGGTTTCTTCAATCCAATCGAAAAACGGCTGATTTCCCTCTGTAACCGGCAACGCAACAATACAGGGGCAGTCATAGCTATGAAGCGATGTCACGGTCCGCTTCAGCTCCGGAATTTTTTCCCGGATCGTTTTGGCGATCAGGACAACCTCCTGATCCTCCTCAATAGCCCCATCCCACCAGTACATCGACTGCATGCCGTTAAACATGTTCACACAGGCAACCAGCCGTTTCTCCAGCAGGGCCCGTCCGATCTTTCTGGCTTCCTGCAGATCGGACATGGTCATGTAAACAAAACGAATTTCCATAATTGCGCCTCGCTTCGGTAGGATTCAAGATCTGAGCACCCTGGTCGTTGGCGGCACAGCCGGGGGCAAAATGGAATCGCTGGTCCATGAAGCGCAACGGCAGAACCGATGCGCTCCCTACCATCGCTTGTGAAAGCGTTATAAATTCTTCAGCCCCTTATAGTCGATGGCTTCTGCATAAGCGATCATGTCCTCTTTGTCCAGCTTGCTGCCGTCCAGCTTAACGACATACTTATTGTCCACCACCATGGTGATCTCACCGCTTCGGTTGTCCGGGTTGTATTTAACGATCGCCTTCTGGCGCTTGATTTTCTGCCATTTCCCACCGCCGGCCGTGGCAAAAGCCGGATTTGAAAACATGGTCATCATTCCCTGCATCATGGGAGAGGCCGCATCATTAATGTCGATTTTCACCTGTTTGCGCTTGTCGCGGTATACCCGCGAGGCGCCTATCATCGAGCCCCCTAAAAACCCGGCACCGGCCTGAGCTGTTCCTTCTTCAGCCTTCCATCCGTCCAGGGGCTTGGGCAAAAAACCTTTAATCAGATCACTTCGAAGCTGGTTGATCAGCTGAAGTGCATAGCCTAAACTGTCAACGGATTCGGCGTACTCCTTTTCGGCGTAGGCTTCCAGAGCCTCCTTGATACTATCGGTTATCTCATCCGCATTTGCCTGTCCCACTGCTGCCAATACAAAGAGAACTACAACTGTCATTTTAAACAATTTGCCCATCATTTCAATCTCCTTTCTACGGTATAGGGCCTAAAGATTCCAAGCCCGGTTAAATTGAGCGTTATCATATCATTTTTACATCGTACCATTCCAGCTTATTTGATATAGTAATACCAATAAGGGAATTATGCCATGGTCTTTTTACCACCA
Organism: Deltaproteobacteria bacterium; assembly: GCA_019310865.1. Next base: position 1,732 of record JAFDDL010000328.1, read on the forward strand.
AATGCCCCCGGGGCCGGTTTTTATTTCCGTGAGCTGAAAACCGATCCGCCCGGCACAGGCATCGGTGAACCGGAAACCGCAGACGACGTGTTAGAGGCGCAGACGCCCCAGGAACGTCTTGTGTGCCGGCAATGCGGGCAGATTATCACCAACGCATCCCAACGCATTTCAGTAGATGGCTCCCACCAGCACACCTTCGCCAATCCCCACGGTATCGTCTATGAAATCGGCTGCTTTCAAGCTATCAGCGGTTGTGGGGTCGCCGGGGCGCCATCTGAGGATTTCAGTTGGTTTCGCGGCTACCGATGGCGGATAATTCTCTGTATAAACTGCCTGACCCACCTGGGGTGGTCCTTTAACCACACCACGGGGCATTCGTTTTTCGGTCTCATTCTCGACCGCCTGATCACGTCTTTCGATTCTTGAACCGGTCCCATATCTGCTCGGCCGGCTCTACGATTTCCGGAACCCGAAAGCCGAATCCCACCCCCAGCAGAATCGAGATAAACAACAGGCCAATAACAGCCGCCGTGGTCAGTGCACCGGCCATTGAGGTCGCATCGATGCCAAGGGCCGCCACCCACTTGAATACCACAAGAAGAAATCCCATCAGCAAACCGATTCCGGTCATCTTTGCAAAGCATCGGTATACCCCAAGGCTCTCCGTATTATGACTACGCCGATTCCAGAGCCCATAAATGAGAATTGCCTGGAAAAGCAAGGAGACGGACATGGCCAGGGCAATACCCCGGGCCCCCCATGAATGCATGCCAAAAAAATAGATCGGCAGGGAAAGCACCACCGCAAGGGTTCCGAAAATCGCCGGAAACACGGTATCCTGCATGGCATAAAAGCCCCGGATAATCAGGGTGTAGGCCGCCATTGCAACCGCCCCGGGAAGCACATAGGCCAGCACCTGGGCCGTCAAGGTCGTGGCAGCTGTATCGAATTGACCCCGCTGGAACAGCACCACCACGATTTCTCTGCGAAGCACAATGAGCAATACAACCAGAGGTATGGCCAATGACAGATATCGCAGGGTGTGATTCAAAAGCCGATTGACCTCGGAAAAATTCTTTTCAGCCATCAGCCGGGATAAGTAGGGGAAAATGGCTGTCCCAACCGCCTGGCCGAAGAGGCCCACCAGCACGAACATGATAACCTTTGCGTAATTGATGCCGGCAACGCTTCCGGTGGGCAAGAATGAGCCAAAGAATCGGAAAAATATCTCGATGGAAAAGGCAGGGGTCAGCCCCACCATCAGGGGAAGGGTCAACAGAATATAATGCTTGAAATCCGGATGCGCCCACCCGAAAGCAGGCCTATATTGCATCCCGACACGCCGGGCGCCCACATATTGAAGACAAAAATTGCCCAAAAAGGCACCTGCCAGAACCCCCCACGAGAGCCCTTCCATTCCGTAAAGCCGACCCAGGCAAAGTCCGCCGGTAATGATCCCGATATTGTAGATTAACGGCGCCAAAGCCGGAATGAAAAACCGCTCTTTTGCGAACTGAACCGCCATGAACAGACCGCCGGCAAAAAAGAAAAACTGCGCCGGCAAAATGATCCGGGTCATTTTAACAACCTGCGCCCGGATCGCGGGATCATCAACACCCGGCGCCAGAATCCCCACAAGGGGCTCTGTGTATATCTCCCCCAGCACGATTAGAAATAGGGCCACGATCCCGATGCCGGTCAGCACCGTAGAGAAAACATGCCACCCGGCCGCTTCATCTTCATGGGTGATGTATTTGGCAAAAATCGGAATAAAGGTGACGGAAAGAAAACCGCCGGCCACAAAATGATTTAAAATTTCCGGTAAGGCAAAGGCGATCTGGTAGGCATCGACACCGCCGCTGACCCCTCCCACAAAAGCGATGACCATCTCCCGGCAAAGCCCGATAATCCGGCTCAAGAAAACCGAGGACATCATGATCAGCGAGGCAATGCCCACTTTTTTATACATGGCAGGGGTCAATTGTCCTAGTGCCCGACGGTATGTTCGACTCTGGTTTGCATGGATCTATCCTTTCACGCCACAGAATCGGCAATCACCTCCACCGCATCACCGTTTCGAATCATGCCGCCCTTGATCACCTTGGCAAAAACCCCTTCCCGGGGCATGATGCAATCACCGGCCTGATAGTAAATTGCACATTTGTTTTTACACTCCTTGCCGATCTGGGTAATTTCCACCAGGGCTTCATTGCCCAGCCGAACCTGAGTTCCAACTGGGAGTTGAACCCATTCGAGACCGGTGGTTGCAATATTTTCCGCAAAGTCGCCAAAGGTGACATCCAGTCCCTGGCTTCGGGCTTTTTCAATACTCTCGGCGGCTAAAAAACTGACCTGTCGATGCCAGTCCCCGGCGTGGGCGTCACCTTCAAGGCCAAAATTTTCAACTAAATGCGCCATGGAGATACAGGTTTTTCGGGTACCCTTTTTTTTGCTGATGGCAATGCTGTCTATTTTCATGATGCCCCCATTCACGGATTGAATCTTATTTTGGGCTTCAATACGCCATATTGGTGTTGATTCCATTAACATATAGCTGTTTTCGCGTTTATTCAACACCGTCCTGTCTGTTTGGCTCGATTTGTTTTTTGATTTTCAAGCCTTCCGCATAAACCAGCTGCTTGGAGACGGAAAATTGTTTGGCGATTTCTTTGCTGATATCCCCCAGGCGCCTGCCACCATCTGAGAGAGATTGCCTGACGGCCTCCCGGATTTGTGCCATTGGCGGCGACGGGGATGCCGTGGATGCGCCCACAAGCAAGGTGCACTCCCCCTTGATGGCCATCCGGTCGCGCAAGCGGTTTAAAATCTCCGATGCCGAACCACGGATAAACTCCTCATGGGTTTTGGTCATTTCGCGCGCCAGCACGCAATACCGATCGCCCATCATCTGTTTTATTTCCGACAGCAGCATCTCGATTCGCTTGGGAGACTCATAAAAAACCACGGTTCGCGACTCATGGGCAAGGGATTGAAGCTGTTTGTTGCGTTTGGCCTTCTTCTTGGGCAGAAAGCCCTCGAACACAAACGCGTCGGTGGCAAGGCCCGCCACGCTCAAGGCAGTAATGGCGGCAGAAACACCCGGAACCGGTTTGACCGGAATACAATACGCGATGCATGCCTTGATTAACGTATAACCAGGGTCTGAAATCGTCGGTGTTCCGGCATTGGACAGCAGCGCAATGGACACGCCGGACCTGAGCCGGTTTGCCAGATCAGGGGCCCGCTCACTTTCGTTATGCTCATGATAGCTGATCAGCGACGCACGAATATGATGGTGTGCCAATAATTTCCCCGCATAGCGGGTATCTTCCGCGGCAACCAGATC
>JAFDDL010000329.1 GCA_019310865.1 Deltaproteobacteria bacterium
ATCATTAATCGGGCATCCGTATTTTTTTCAAGTTCTCGCGTCAACATCGGATCACCGATGTAATGCTTTTCCTGCCGCCGCACATTTTCACGATTCTTTTCAACAAGCCGAAACGCCTGATGGACCTTATTCTGAGATAGCAAAATGCGCACTTTTTGATTTTCAAATGCCGCCACTAATCGCTGATTTTCTTTCCTGTGAGCATATTCCTCAAGCCGATCCAACAAAGCCAATGCCTCATCGAGCCCTCTGCTCCTAACCAACATAAACGAATGCGGAATGTAAAAGTCGACGGTGATATTAGGGAAATAACCAAAGTCTACCAGATCAAGAGAGAGACCGATAAGTTGAACGGCGGATTCGATCTCGTTCCATTCGTATAAAATGTTATATAACAGCACCGCCGGCACGTCCGCCAGGATAGATGATTGCCCCGCTTCCTTCTTGACAGATCCCAGAATATCCCGGTATTTCCGTGCGGCCTCTTGAAGGTTGCCTTCAGCCGCGTCTATCATAGCGAAAAAGATTTTTCGATAAAAGGTTGCGGTGAAAGTATAATGCGTTTCCTGAAATTCGATGGCCTGCATCAAGACATCACGCGCTTTAGCGAAATTGCCCAAAGATAATTGGGCAAACGCCAGGCAGTTACATATATCCGGCATAAGCCTTGGATTGGAAGTCGCCGACGATGCTATCCACTGACTGGATAGCCTTTCTGCCATGATATAATCCTCCCTTACCACCGCTGTGGCGACATGAACGACTTTAATTTCATCGGCAATCGCTTTATCCTCATCCCTTTGATCGGGAGTCAGTATCCTCTCAAGGCTCTCAAGCTCCCCTTCCGCTTCTTTCCATCTGCCTGAAACCGCCAGGATCCAGCTCAGCGTCAATTTAAAATTCCGACAGCTATCTCTAAATTCTTTCGGGAGATTTTGGGCCCAGCTGTATAAGAGACTAAATTGCCCCCCCCGGCCGATAGCCATTGCGCAACTTTCTATCAGCTCCGCAGCTCTTTGTGGATCTGCTGCTGCTATCGCATGCTTGACTGCTTCAGCCGGAAATCCGTTGGTAGAAAACCAGTCACAGGCCTTTCGGTGCAACGATTTAACTATATCCGGCATGACTTGTTTAAGGTGCGCTTCCAGATAATGGGCAAAAAGCTGGTGATATCGATACCAGGATTCTGTCTCACCCAATTGCGATATAAATATATTATTTATTTTCAGATAATTTAATATTTCAATCCCATTTTTAGTACCGACTACTGCATTGCACAAATCGGGATGGATACGATTTAAAATAGATGTTTTCAGTAAAAAATCGACTACCTTCTCAGGCAGCTTCCTGAGGACATCTTCGGTCAGATAATCGCTAATCGAATCAAAGCGTCCTGAAAAAGACTCAATAAACGCCAATCGGTCTCTCAGCCTGCGTAATGATATGGATGCCAATTGCAAACCGGTAATCCACCCTTCGGTCAGACCCAGTAATTTATCCATCTCTATACTGTTAAGGTCAAGCCGGTTGATATCATTTAAGAAGTAATTTGCTTCATCAAAAGTGAAACGCAACTGCTCCGCATTAATCTCATGGAGTTGCTTGTATGCTCTCAATGTGGCAATGTTCAGCGGCGGCACGGAACGGCCTGCCACAACCAGATGCATATGGGTGGGCAAATACTTGACTATATTTTTCAGTCCCGCATTCACGGTTTGATCTGAAATGTATTGATAGTCGTCTATAATAAGGAAGGTGGGGGTTTCTATTTCTATTGCGGCCAATTCGTTAATCAGGATCGAAATGATGGCCTTATGGGGAATAGTGGGTCCGGCCTGCAGCAAAGCAGGTGCGCCGCTAAGTTTTCCAGGAAAAACAACCTGTAGGGCGGCCAATATGTAAGAAAAAAATTGACCAAAATTATTATCATCATCGTCAATGGAAAACCAGGCAACGTCAAAGCCCTTAATTTTCAAAACCTTATGCAATTCTAGCAGCAAAGCGGTTTTACCGAATCCGGCCGGCGCCTGAACAATGGTAAGTTTTCGAAGTTTGCCCTGAGTAAGAAATTCCAGCAACCGTGGTCGCGGTACCAGGGATCCGGAATAACGGGGAGGCCGGATTTTCGTTTCGATCAGCGGAGATCGAAACGCTATGCTGGAATCCTCACTCATTTAGGCTTTTCCTTATTTGCTTCGTTGTTTCATGACAGATTAACTACATTATTTATGCTGAATTATCAACAAAATAAGATGCTTTTGCGAATTTTTTTTAGCCAAACCATAAGCTATTTCAAAACCTCAAGATCTGGTGTTCTATTAACGAGGGGTCATGCGTCGCAATCTATCGCTATTTGATGAATGACAGGACATTAGCCTTACAAATGTAAAAATTCCGTTTTTTGCAGCAAGTCTATAAGACTGTTCCTTCCCCACACACACAAATACGACAGTCCTACACAGGTACCGTTTAAAGAGGGCAGGTGGAAAAAATGGAAACGCCTGCCCCCCCATTTAGGGGGGGCTTTTTTGTAGAAATTGTATTTTATTGTAAATACTGGAATCGGCAAGTTGGGGTCTTCCATATAAAGGGGATTCGGCTTTAGGGTTCGCGCAGGAAAGAAAGATATGAATTTTATAATGACGGTAACCGGACCGATTGCACCTGAAAAATTAGGGTTCGCGTCCATGCATGAGCATGTTTTCACAGACGCCATATTCGCTGAAGACGCGTTTGCGACTTTGGTCGGCACACCACTAAAACACGAAGATCCGCCAAATATCGACAAATCCATCGGTATGGCGGATTTACATCCCCGGCACGGCGATTTTATCCGATCAAAAGACAACTGGGAGTTAGACGACGAAACACTTATGATTGCCGAGGTTGCGGATTTTAAAACCGCGGGCGGCAATGCCATCCTCGAATGCAGTACGCCCAGCATACGTCGGAATGTGGTGGGATTAAAGCGGATTTCGGAAAAAACCGGCGTCAATATCATTGCAAGCACAGGTTTGTATGGTGAAGAAACGTGGCCTGATAAATTTAAAGATATGTCTATCGACGATTTCGCTGCATTTATGAAATATGAAATCCAGTACGGCATAATGGAGACCGATTTCAAGGCCGGCCATATCAAAACCTCGGTCAACAAAATTACCGAACGTCAAATCGATTTTATAAAGGCTGCCGCACGAGTCGCAAATGATACAGGCGTATTGGCAACTGTCCACCTTGGCTTACTCACGACGGAGGAAGACAACAGACTTGTATACAAGGCGTTTTTGGATGCAGGAATTGCCCCCGAAAGGTTGTTGATGTGCAATCAGCAGATATTTTTTCATGAAGTTAACCTGGAAACACTCATCACGAATACGGACACCTGGAAACTCAAGTTGGATTCCGCTAGAGACGTGCTGGAGAGAGGAATAAACATTTGTATCGATGGTTTTGGCAGGAATTGGGACGTGGAGGCTTTGGGCATAATCTCACCCAAAGACCATGTCCTGATGGCTGCTTTAGTCGCCCTAATCAAAGAAGGGTACACCCACCAATTAGTAATCGGCACGGATGTCTCTCACAAAATAATGACGCGACGCCATGGCGGATACGGATACTGCCGGCTATTAAACTATGTTGTGCCGACATTGAAAAAAGTAGGTGTTTCTGATGAAGACATTCGAAAGATTACCGTGGAAAATCCGTCTCGCATGCTTTCCGTTCGTTCATGAGAGCCTGAAAGGGATCGAATCGTCACAAAAGAGAAAGGGGAATGAATCTTATGTACAAGGGATCAGGTGTGCATCATATCGGTGTCGGAGTTAATGATTATGATACCATGGTATCGTTTTATAAAAACACCTTGGCTTTCGAGAATATTTTCATGGAGTTTGGCGAAGAATGGAACGCCATGCCGGAAATATTTCGGACATCATATCATAAGTTCAAGGGGATAATGTTTCACCAAAAAGCAGGGGGAGTACTGGTCGAATTGATACGTATGAGTATCCCCGTACCCCGCCCTATTCGAAAAGAAATCAGGTATGGGGATATCGGCGTTAACAAAATAACGATCGGAGTCGGCGATGTGAACGAATTCCATAAAGAAATGAAAGAAAGCATCAATTTCCGCACCGCCCCCACATTGGTGCAGATACCGGGCTGGAAGGATTATCACTTTGTCTATGCAAAAGACCCCGAAGGAAACCTGATAGAATTTATCTCCGGACCGGAGATACAGGTAAAGGAAAGGTTCGGAGGGGTCTGGGGGATCGGAGTCAGTGTTACAGACCTTGATCGGTCCATGGCATTTTACCAGCAGTACACGGGGTTTGATTCTGTGGTTATTGAACCTCACGACAGGTTTTCGGGACTGGTTGACGAGGTTTCAGGCACCGAAGGGACACAGGTCCGATCCTGTGTTCTTGCCAACAGCAACGGTGGCGGAATGTTGGAGTTGTATGAACTTATGAAACCTCGTGGACGCTCGATCCCGTTCAGTACCAATTGGGGCGATTTCGGAAATTTGGAAGTATGTCTCATGTCTGAGAATATTCATGAAACTGCCAACTTTTTCTACCAGGAGGGAATGGAATTTCTTTCCCAACCCACGCTTGCCGTGGAGGCACCGGATTTTGACGGGTGGTTCCTATATATAAGAGATCCGGACGGCATTCCAATAGAGGTCATTTCACTTATGCCTAAACAATAGATCAACACGGAGGCAACTTATGTCAATAAAAAAGATTGAACCGACAGACATGTATTACATGCCGAACTCACCACAATTCCCCGTTTTCCCACAATCTGAATGGCAGGCCCGTATAGACAAGGCCAAGAGATTAATGCGTGAAAAAGGGATAGACGCGCTGGTGTTGTTTACCATGAGCGATGTCAGGTATTTTTTCGGATTCGAGACAATCCATTGGCAAATACTAGATTTGCAGCCGGCGATAGGAATTATTCTGGCCGATGATGATCCACATCTTGTCGTGGCAGATTTCCTATCTGGAAATGCGCAGGCTTTTGGATGGGCCAAAAATTTATGGATCCAAACCAGG
>JAFDDL010000330.1 GCA_019310865.1 Deltaproteobacteria bacterium
ACCACAGGCATATGGTTGATATCGGAGTCTTCGCTTACCTCCGAGGATAAAATTTTTCGCGTAACGCAGATATCGAGCAGATAAGCGCAGACATCGAATTGGCCATTTGTGGATAGGCACTATCTAAAGTTCAGAAAGGATATGAACCGGTTTCTTTTATCGAAGGCGGCCTGGCCGGCCGGCCTTATGAACTTTGGGTCCCGACAAACTAAAAGCTGTTTTAAGATAAGCACACCACGAGTAACGTTACTTAACGTTAGCATATGCGATTAAACTGAAAGGAATTGATCTTATCATGGGAAAATGTTCATGCCATCCTGATATCGAAACGAATTTTATCTGCCTGAAACACAATGTCTACCTCTGCGAGGGATGTTTAACGTGCCGTGATCCTGAGATTTATTGCAAACACCGCTCGTCTTGCCCAATCTGGTTCATCGATAAACATCAAAAAGGCTGGGATTCCGAGAAGGCCGAAGAAGAATCGGCAAAATACCGGGTAGCCTTCAACCCTGGGAAAAAGACCGTTAGGGTCTCTTCCGGCACCCCGGTGCTGGAAGCGGCTCAAGCGGCCGATGTCCACATCAATGCCTTGTGAAACGGCAAAGGTTCATGTAAAACCCCCATAAAGGAAAAAATCATGCCCTTGGTAACTGCCGACAACTTGGAAAAAACCTACCAGGTCGGTGAAATATCGGTGAAGGCGATTCGCGGTGTGAGTTTCACTATTGAGCCTGCATCCTTTGTCTCATTTGTGGGCCCTTCCGGTAGCGGTAAAAGCACACTGCTCAATATGATAGGCTGCCTTGACCCTCCCACAAGCGGCTCTTTGCAGGTTGCGGGCCAGGATATTGCCCGTATGGATCGTAAACAGGCCGCGCATTTCAGAGGCGAACACATCGGCTTCGTGTTCCAGGATTTTAACCTGATCCCGGTGTTGACGGTCTTTGAAAACGTGGAATATCCTTTACTCATGGTGCAAAACCGGCCCGCCCAGGAGCGTAAAAAACGGGTAAACGATCTGCTCGGCGCCGTCGGCATGGGGGATCAGGGTGATAAATATCCAAGCCAGATTTCCGGCGGTCAGAAGCAGCGGGTGGCCGTTGCGCGAGCCTTGATAACCAATGCAAAACTGGTGCTGGCCGACGAACCCACGGCAAATCTTGACGGGGAAACGGCAAATCGGATCATCAATCTTATGAAAAAGATGCGTAATGAATTTCACACCACCTTTATTTTTTCCACCCATGATCCAAAGGTGATGCGAAGCGCTGAAATCGTTTTTACCCTTGAAGATGGAATGCTCTTAAAAAGGCAAAACGACAATGGGAGGCCCCATGCTTAAAATTATCAAAATTGCCGCTCGCAATCTTCGCCGATATCAGCGGCGGACGATACTGACATCGGCGCTGATCACCTTGGGCGTGGTGGCGGTGCTGCTCTTTATTGCCGTAACAGGATCTTTTAAGAATATGATGGTCGGCCAGATCACGGATTCCATGCTTGGCCATATTCAGATCCACCGCAAGGGCTATCTGGCCTCCATTGACAACCTGCCGCTCGATCGAAACTTGAACCAACGCCAGATGGCAAAGGTAAACGAGCTTTTAAGCGCTGTGGATGCAGTTGAATCCTTTTCCATACGTATCAAGCTCGGGGCCATGTTCAGCAATTTTAACCAAACCACCAACATCCGGCTCAATACTGTCATCCCCGAGCAGGAGGTCAAGACCGTTCCCCTGCTTCCCGAGCGTATCATTAAAGGGGAAAAAAAGAATGTTCTGCTGCAAAAAGGCGAAATTCTCATTCCCGAACTGATCGCAAAAGGCATGAAAGTGAAGGTTGGCGACAGTGTTGTGCTGGTGGCCAATAACAAGGATGGCTCGGTCAACGGAAAAACGTTCACGGTCAGCGGCGTACTTGAAGGCATTTCCGGTCCCGGGGGCCGGGATGGGGTGATTCACCTGGATGATGCCAAAGAGTTGCTGCGCATCAATGGCGTTGAAGTCAGTGAAATAGCGATTCGCCTTAAAAACATGGATGAAATCCCCAAGGTTTTTTCCAGCCTAACGGCTGAGCTAGGATCCATGAGGGATAAAAATGATAAACCGGTATTTGAAGTGCACACCTGGGAAAAACTGACCCCTTTTTACAATATTGCCAAAATGATCGATTTGATGACATTTTTCATCAAAATTATGCTGGTGGCCATTGTTCTGGTAAGCATCATGAATGTGATGATCATGGCTGTGTACGAAAGGATCAATGAAATCGGCACCATTGCCGCCATTGGTACATTACCGGGAAGAATTATGGCCCTGTTCGTGACCGAAGGCTTTCTGCTAGGCGTGCTTGGAACCGTTGTGGGAACGGTGATCAGCCTGATCAGCATTGCCGCCATCAATGCCGCTGAAGTCACCTTTAACTTCGGACGGCAGTCCAACCTGGTGCTTGCCCCGACCATCGGATGGGGGGATGTCATCACCATTGTGTTGATCGTCATCGGCATCGCCGTAGCAGCCAGCCTGCAGCCGGCCTTTAAGGCTGCCAGAATGGACCCGATAACCGCCTTGCGGCATGTATAAAATTATATGAATGAAACAGGCTCTGAGGGATTATCAGATTGATTATATAGAAAAAACTGGGGGTGCCTATGATGCGGTTCAAACAATTATTCAAAGCCGTTAGCAATGCTATCTTCCTAATGGTTGTTTTTTTATGCCTGCTCGTGACAGGGACGGCGACTGCCCTTGACGGCAATGAAATCCTGCTTCAGGTGGATCGCAACCTCCAGCCTGAGTCCTACGAAATGTACCAAAAACTCATCAACGTCGAACCGGATGGCAATAAAAAAGAGTATGTGCTTTACACGGTAAAAAAGGGCCAGGACAAAATGGTTGCTCTGTTTCTGTCCCCTGCCAGTGAAAAGGGGAGAGCGACCCTCCGATTGGGCGACAACATGTGGCTCTACATTCCCAATGTGGGTAGACCGATACGCATCACGAGTCTGCAGTCGGTAGTAGGGGGTGTTTTCAACAATTCCGACATTTTGCGTCTGGATTATAGAGCTGAGTATGACGCCGAGATTCTAGAGGAAACAGTGGATTCCTATATTCTCGATTGCAAAGCCAAAACATCATCGGTTGCATACGACCGTTTAAAGATGTGGGTGGACAAAAAAACCATGGTGCCCGTTACCATTGAATGCCATGCCGCCAGCGGCATGTTGATCAAAACCCTCTATTATAAAAATACAAAGGAATTCGGTGACGATCTTGTGAGGCCATCGGTGCTTGAGACTGACAGCCCCCTGTATAAAGGATATAAATCCGTAATGATTTACGCCAAAATCAACCCAAAAAAACTGGCCGATGAGGTGTTCACCTTGAATTATCTGCCCCGGGTGAATGAATTGCGATGAGACATGGTTGCGGTCGGATAGTACACGGCATCCTATATTATCTTGTCAGCCTGATCTTATTTTCCCTCCCCACCCATGCCTTGGCTGAAGAGAATTACAGTTTTGACCTGGCGGAATTCGAGCCAAAAAAATTTGAATGGGGTGGGTATGCAGAGATCGAGTGGCAGCATTTTGATCTAAATACAAGCAGCGCGTTTTACGGCCTCAATTTTTATAAAGACCCTCGCAGCGCCATCGACCGTTTTACCGGAGCGCTGCAACTGGAATGCAGTTACAAGAAGGGTATCGGGGCTTTCAATGGCGTGCTGCATGCCGAAGCCAGGCAGGATAATATCGATTGGACGGATACAGTAGATATTTTTGAAGCCAACCTGAGTCTCAAGCCGAGTCCGTTTGCAACGGTTGATCTTGGGAAAAAGGTTTTCAAGTGGGGCAAGGGATATGCCTGGAATCCGGTGGGGTTTGTTGATCGGCCCAAAGATCCCAACAACCCCGAGGAGACATTGGAAGGATTTATCGGTGCCGGCATTGATCTGATAAAGAGTTTTGGCGGATCTATACAGACAGTTGCCCTCACAACGGTAGTCCTGCCGGTCTGGGAAAATGTCAATGAAGATTTTGGTGAGGCGGACAATGTAAATCTTGCGGCAAAATTTTATATGCTCTACCGGGATACGGATATTGATTTTGTACTATTCACCGGTAACAGCCGCTCAACCCGATATGGTGTCGATTTTTCAAGAAATCTGTCCTCGAACTTTGAAATTCACGGTGAATTTGCCTATCTATCCGATCTGAAACAGAATTATCTTTCTGAAACCGGCACTTTAGCCAAACGTGAGCTTTGCACAACAAAGTACCTGCTGGGTCTGCGGTATCTAACCGCAAGCGACATCACCACAATCATGGAATTTTATCACAATGGCGCCGGTTTGTCGGAATCGGAACTGGGTCGCTTTTATCAACTGGTTGCCGATGCAGACGAGCAGCTGCACAGCACCGGAACAGACACCCTTTTCCAAACTGCAAAAAACATATCTAAGATGGGATATGGCAGCCCCCAGCTGGGCCGCAATTATCTGTACCTGAAAATCAACCAGAAAGAGCCATTTGATATCCTCTATTTCACACCGGGCGTGATCGCCATCGTGAACCTTGACGACCAGAGCTATTCCGTTAGCCCGGAAATGTTGTACACCGGTTTTACCAACTTTGAGATTCGCTTGCGTGTTACTTTCCTAAACGGCGACAATTTCACAGAGTTTAAGGAAAAACAAAATAAAAACAAACTTGAATTCCGTGTACGGTATTATTTTTGATTCAACCCTGTCACCAATTGGCCTTTTTTCCATTAGGGAAGCGCTTCAACCAGCTTCTAATCATCTGCGCGTTGCAGCGGGATATCCCACTTTTTCATATATTTCCATATTGCCGTCCGGCTCAGACCGATCCTGCGACCCACCTCGGCCTTGTTCCAGCCAGATTCATCAAGGTGGTTGAGCAAAATTTCTTTGGACAACTTGTATCGCTTGCCGGGCGTGTGGTTTGAGCGGGCAGGCATCATTGTGCGAATAGTGGGATAGTCCGGTTGAAGGATTTCGATTGGTAAATCGGATGGTTCAATATTCTCCATTTCCCGGCCAAAGGTAGTCCATAAATATCCGCATGGTCTCCTGTGTAATGCCCACCACCCGCTTGCCCGTTTTTTTATTCATGACCTTAATGAAATGACTCATAAGCAGCGGTATATCTTCCTTGCGTTCGCGCAGCGACGGAAGGCGTATGGGAAACACCTTGAGTCGATAATAAAGATCCTCCCGAATAAGCCCTTCCCGCATTTTGGCGTATAGATCCTGGTGCGTTGCGGTGATAATCCGTATATCAATCTTTCGCTTTTTCGAATCCCCGACGCGCTCGATCTCTCTTTCCTGCAGAACCCGCAAGAGTTTAACCTGGATATAGGCGCTCAGTTCGCCTATTTCATCAAGAAAGATTGTGCCTCCCGACGCCTCCTCAAAACGCCCCATGCGATCTCTGTTAGCACCAGTGAACGCACCTTTCACGTGCCCGAACAGCTCGCTTTCAAGAAGGGTTTCGGCAAGTGCGCTGCAGTTCACGGTTATCAGCGGACCATCTCTGCGCTCACTGTTGAAATGAAGCGCTCCGGCGATGAGTTCTTTACCGGTTCCGCTTTCCCCTTGAATCAGGATTGTCGCCTCACTTGCAGCGACGGCTAATACCGTTCCAAAAACCTGTCGCATGGCTCGGCTCTTACCGATAATGTTATCCATGCGGTGAATCTCCCCCAATCGCAATGCGGCCGCCTCTGCCTTTTTTCGTGCTTGATTGAGTTCGGTCAGATCGGTGACCGTTTCGACAATGCCAATGATTTGATCGTTTTCGTCCTTGACGACACTGGCTTTCTTAATAATCGGGACATCATACCCATCTTTATGCCGGAGTTGACATTCTTTGGCCCCGGAATACTCTTTCTCGAGAATCCTGCATTTTTTGATATCACCAGGGCATGCATTGCCAAAACAGCGAGAGCACTGGAGCAGCTGACAGGTCTTGCCCAACGCCTCCTTAGCCGAATACCCACTAATTCGTTCCATAGAGTGGTTCCAAGATGAGATCCGACCACTGGCATCCATGGTAAACACACCATCGGCCATTGAATCGATAATCCGGTTTACAAACCTAACGTTCCACGTTTCATGTTTTCTTTCCTTCATGGATTGTATCGCTCCTGATTCCCAAGGCTATCGTTACAATAACGTTACCATACGTTACCTGCTCATTAGCAACAAATCAATCCCCTTGTCAAGAAAAACAACTTTAGTTAAAAATACAGTGGGTTATAAAATATCACACACATGGCACACTTATTGAATTAATAAAAATCAGAAGACGTTCTCATCAATTAATAGGTGATTTTCAGTATCACACAACAAACGAAAGGAGATCAAAATGAACACAAAAACTTGCATGAGAGAAAACCAGTTAAATTCAAATCACTTTCGCGTCGTTAGGAAAAGCCTCATGATGTCGTTGCTGGCACTGCTATTTTTTACTGCTGCGGTCAGCGCATCCCAAGATGGTGTCAATACGGGTAATATCCTTTCGGATCAAGCAGTGATCCCTGGGACAAAGGCCCCTTCGATCACCTACCAGGATGATGAGTGCAAGGTCCATCAGGTTAACCACTCGGCTGATGAAATCAATCTAATCGTTTTTTCCGGCCGGCAATGCGCACCGCCGGACTCTCCCCTGGTATTAGCCGGAAAGGAGCTTAATAACGAAACGCCGGCGGTGAATCTTGTCGAGATATCCTGCATTAAAGAAGAGAACCGTCAGACACACCAAGACTGTGTCCTCAAACGAGCACAGATCGACACTCGGCTGCTTTCCCTTTGTGATTCGTCCGGACAAACAAAAAGAAAATTCGCTGTGTCGCCCACACAAAAATTGTTCCTCGTGAAGGAAGGGATTGTGATAAAGACCGGGCCCTATTCACAATTAGATTCATTCTTGGATGATCTCAAACATCTTGTTGCTGACAAAGAAGTGGAGGATGCTCATTATGACTAGACAACGCGCATGAGGTAAATGAGCCGTATGCTATGGTAAAGTCCCTTCGCTGTCGTTTTTGTTTCATTGAACACCTCGTTTTGCTATAAGGTCCTAAAAGGTGAGATCCTGAGCTTTTCAAAGCTGATCAAAAAGGACCCGAGCTCGATGAGTGAAGTCAAAGAATGATACAAAAAATCATATCAGGTGGCCAAACAGGTGCTGATCAAGGTGCCTTGGATGCTGCCATTGAGTTTGGCATCCCATATGGTGGTTGGATACCCAAAGGTAGGCTTACGGAAGATGGTACGTTGCAGGAGATGCTTAAGCTCAAGGAGATGCCAACTAAAAGCTACAATGCCCGTACCGAGCAAAACGTTATTGATTCAGATGGGACCGTCATCATCCATAGGGACAGGCTCACCGGTGGTTCGTTATACACCGGAAAAATGACAAAGAAACATGGTAAACCATGCCTTAACATCAACCTTAAAGATACATCAACTTTTTCTGCAGCCTTAGAGATTGCACGGTGGGCAAGGGACAATAGAATCGAACTTTTGAATGTTGCAGGCCCAAGAGCAAGCAAAGACCCCACAATCTACGCGACTGTTAAGAAAATCATGACCTGGGTGATTCACATAAGCATTGTCAAAGACAATGTTCAGGACGTCTACGATGGAAAAGCGCATCCCAACGAGAAACCACCCAAAACCGCTGAAGAGGTAATCGATCGGATCATCGAAAGCATGTCCTTTAGAGACAAGGCCCTTGTTGCTAAGATGGATGAGGATGAGCTGCATAAGCTTGATTTGACTTTGGGCCGGTATATTTCAAATAGGCTGGATGAGTGGGAAATAGATGACACGCTTATGGATTCATTTTATGGCCAATCGGATGGGGCTTTCCTAACCGCTTCAGTATTGAAGCTGTTATGGGAAAAACTGAAATTTTCACATGCGTTAAGGGTTATAAAATAAGTCCCCTTTTTTGTTGTTGGTTTTCGTCACCGTCTTCCGCCGGCACCTTTTCCGCCGGATCCATGCCCAATAGATCCGCCAAACCCGCCGCCGCCGTTACCCACGCCCCGCGGGCCATACAGATTCCGTCCGATATCCGACATTGAATTTCCCTTGCGCAGGCCTGACGCCAGGGTGTTGGCGATCTCTTCATGGGAACGCCCCGATTTCTTCGCCCGGGCTGTCATCTGGACTAACCGGCTATGGTCAGTTCGGAAATATCCGGCTGCCATTCCCGCACCTGCGATACGGATGCTTTGAGATTCGGAAAAACCCATGCCGTAAAGATCCGCAACCGCATGGGCTGAATGAAAGACGACATCAGCGCTTTTCTTGCCGGATGCGTAGAGTGTCCGAAATCCATCGACGCTCACCCCCCGCTCCACCGCCATGGCAACGGCCGGTAGTGCACGATCTCCGCCGGCCTTTTTTATCACCTTTGAAACCAGCTCGTTGGCGTCCCTGTAAACTGCCATCTTCGTGTCCAATACGGAAAGAATCAAGGGGGGGGGCACCTTTTTGGCCAGGCCCTCCATAATCTTGTCGGTAAAGGGTTGCAGCGGAAGATCGCCCTGCCGGATTAGCGTCATTCGGTTAACGAGTTCCGCAAAATCACCTGCAGAGACAGTGGCTCCGGCTGATCGTGACAGAATCGCCATAACCTCATGGGCAGACACACCTGCCGCTTGCGCACGCTCGATTCCGCGTGCCACGATTTCTGGATCCTCCGGATAGGCAACCAGACTTTTTTCCCCGACTGATAGCCAATCATCTGCGGCAAAGCCCTGGCCGGCATCGAAGCAACACATGAAGCCCAGAAACACGAAAAAAAATGCTACGGTTGTATTATATTCTTTTTTCATCGCCGTTACCGATTTTTAACACCGCATTTTGGTTACCGAATCCATCGTCCTTGTATCCAAACGCATGATCGTCAGGGGTCCATTTTCCATCCACAAAAAACATATACTCATAAGTCCCCTGTTTAACTTTATGAACAGCGCTCCAACTGCCCTGGCCGAACGGGTCCACCATCGGCAACTGGTCTTTCTGCCACTGGTT
>JAFDDL010000331.1 GCA_019310865.1 Deltaproteobacteria bacterium
AGCTGTTGTCCCGATGCCTGGCGCTTGCTAAGACGCATGAAATCCGAGAGGTCTGGGGCATTGTTCTGGCTGAAAATAATCAGATGTTGGCCCTGGGCCGCAAGCTGGGCTTCAAGATTAAAAGAGAACAGGGGGCCAGTGAATACCTCCTCAGGTGTGATCTGGAATCCATAGAAAACTCAGAATTTACTTAATAGAGGCTATCATGAATGAAACGGATTTAAAGTGGTTCAAGAAACTTCTGATCGAATGGTTGGGTCAACTCTTGGATCAGTCGAACCTGTCGATTTTAGAATTGATGAAACCAGTTGATGACTCACCGGATGCAATCGATCGGGCAGTACGGGAACAGGGTAGAAATTTCACGCTTCGGTTGAGGGACAGGGAAAGAAAACTTGTTCGCAAGATTAAACACGCTTTAGAGCGTATCGAAGAGGGTGCCTATGGCATATGTGAAAAATGTGGTGAGGAAATCACTGTTGAACGACTGAAGGCAAGGCCCGTGACGGTTTATTGCCTTCATTGTAAGGCAGAAAACGAGGCATTGAAAAAGGCAAGCGGATTATGAAACCACCGGGAACCCATGTGAATGTATATGATGCATATGACATCATGTTAAATATTAAGAAAACCGCAGATATTCTCCTGCCGCTGCATGAACCTGAGTTCTCATCGGTTGATACGATTTCTTAACTCAACCAATGGCCTGGGGGATTTGGAGGAATATCAGATTACGCACTTAGCGTCGTCTACCTCTGCCGCCACCCAAACCGCGGCCTCTGCCGCCACCCATACCCCTTCCATAATTATTACCACTGCTTTCATCTGTGATCGGTTTCAATTCACCCTTTTTGTATCTTTCTATAACATCTTTTACCGTTCCCATCTGGCCTAGAATCAGCTCGATTCCCGCTGCAGTGAGGGCTTGAGTTGCATTTGGGCCACAATTGCCTGTAATTATGGTGTTTACGCCTTTATCGGCCACCAATTGTGCGGATTGAATGCCGGCGCCGCCGCTTAAGGCTTTGCCGGAATTATTAACCGCTTCAAAACTCATATCGTCAAGATTGATGATTAAAAAATAGTTACATCGGCCGAATCTTGGATCGAGCTGTGATTGTAGATCTTGCCCATTGCTACTGATGGCTACTCTCATTTTTAATCTCCTTTTTCAAGTGGGTGTTCCCCGGCTAAAACCGCTAATGCCTAATTTAATATCGAGCTATATTACGGCCTTAGAATATATAGACGAATTAAATGCTGAGCCCCTATCAAGGATATGTAGCATGAAGCGTGCCATAACGATTCTAAATATAATAAATTATTTAATTTCGAATGGTTATATGTTAAGTGTCAAGCAAATTGTTTACAGTTACAGCAAACTTTAGAAAAACATCAAATTATCTTTTCGCAAAATTTCAATACTTGATAGAAATTTGTTCGATGGGTTAATAGATAATAGTAAATTTACGGATTAAACGCTTCAAGCGTTTCGATTCCTATAGGCGATTTTTCAATGACTATAAAAAAGAAGCTGATACTGATCCTTATCGCTATTTCAGTTGTACCCATGTTGTTTGTTGGAATCTGTGGTTTTATCTATGCCAGGAATGTAATTGAGACTGTGCTGATAGCGGATTTTAACAAGATAGCGGATCTCAAAACAAAAAGAATAAAGGATTTCTTTAATGAACTGGAAAAGGACATTGTTACAACAGCCGGTCTCTCGGGTATCCAAGATAAAGCGTTATTGCTAGCGAATTCACCTGCGGATTTATCGAATCCAACATATGAGAAGCTTAGAGATGAATTGGATAATGAATTCAGGCTGAAACATGAAGTCGGTCGTTATTTGTGCGTACTGATTTTTAATCCGCAGGGGGTAATCATCTATGAATTCCACAAATCTTTTCATCCTTCAGAAGGCCTTGGGAAAAAGTTGGCGGCTCCGTGGAATACAACCATTGAAAAGGGAAAGAAGGGCGTTTCTTTTTCAGATATTTCCATGAGAATTTCCACAGATTACAAATTTTCCATGCTAGCTGCAGCGCCGGTCCATAATGAAGCCGGCAATATTGTCGGGGTAATTGCTTTTGAAATTAATATGGCTCCGATTTATGACTTCATCCAGGAAACCACGGGCTTTGGAGATACAGGAGAGACCCTGGTCGCTAAGAAAGAAGGAAATGCAGCGTTGTTTCTCAATCCGCTCCGCCACGATCCGGACGCGGCATTAAAGAGGAAGGCTAAATTCGGTAAAACGGATGCAATTCCTATCCAAAAGGCCCTCCATGGTGAAAGCGGGTCGGGGCGGTCTGTAGATTACAGGGGGAAAGATGTAATAGCTGCCTGGCGATATATACCTTCCGTAGATTGGGGAGTGGTTGCAAAAATAGATGCTTCAGAGGTATTTAAACCGATAGCTGCTCTGTTGAAAATGGTCTTTATCCTAACCGCTACTTTCATGTTGGTAGGGCTATTTATTGCCGGATCCGTCTCAAAAGCCATCTCAGATCCGATACGCTCTTTGCAAAAGGGATCTGAGATAATAGGACGAGGCAATTTTGATTATAAGATTGGTACAACGGCGAAAGATGAGATCGGGCAACTTGGCAGGGCTTTTGACCAAATGACGGATAATTTAAAGGTCATTACTGCTTCTCGAGATTCGTTGGACAGGGAAATCGATGAGCGAAAGCAGGTGGAGACGGCGTTACAACGGAGCATAGATGTTGCCAATGAACGCGTTAAGGAACTCAATTGCCTCTTCGAATTGTCGGATCTTGAGAGGCAAAACAGGTCGTTGACAGAAATCTTTCAAGGCGTTGTGGAGATTATTCCCACAGCCTGGCAATATCCTGAAATAACATGTGCACAAATAATTATGAACGGGGAGCTTTTCGAAACTATAAACTTCCGAAAAACCCCATGGAGATTGACGAGTGAAATAATTGTTTATGAAAAAATTGTTGGCTTTTTAACGGTTTGTACTTTTGAAGAAAGGCCCGATAAAGATCACGGCCCCTTTATAAAAGAGGAAAGAAAGCTCATTGATGCAATCGCAGGGCGACTGGGGAGGCTAGCGGAAGGTATCCAGGCTCAACAGGCTTTAGCCGACAGTGAAAACAGTTTTCGTTCGCTGGTTGAAAATGCGATGACAGGCATATCCATTGTTCAGGATGACCAGGTAGTTTATCAAAATAAGGAGCAGATGCGGCTCTTGGGTTCCCTACCTCGCGAGCGTCTGTTCGGGGAGTTAGACAAAATTCATCCGGATGATCGAGAAAAGGTTCAGAAAGAGATACAAAAAATTGGCACCGGGAATAATTACAGGATGGATCTGGAGTTTCGGTTAATTGCACCGGGGGAAACCAGCAAACCATCGGTGATATGGATTTACTGCCGGGCGCTCTTAATTGAATACGAAGGGAAAAAGTCGATATTGGTCAACATGATGGACATGAGCAAGGCCAAGGAACTCGAACACCTGTTAATTATTCAGGATAAAATGGCCTCCCTGGGCCGTGTGGCAGCGGGCATTGCCCATGAAATCAGAAATCCCCTGTCCGGTATTAACATTTATCTGAGCACAATGGAAAAGATTTACGATAAGGCGGAACATGCGGACAAAGTATCCAAAATTATTGGACAAGTAAAATCGGCATCCATGAAAATAGAATCGGTTATTAAACGCGTAATGGATTTCTCTAAACCGAGCACCCCCAGACTCATAAATATGGATATTAACCGGCCGATTAATGAGGCAATCAACCTGATTTCAGTTACCTTACGCAAAAGCGGCATCAAGCTTGATACATCGCTGGCCGAAAGTTTGCCACTGTGTAATACCGACCCGATTCAATTTGAAGAGGTCATTTTAAATTTGTTGAATAATTCTGCCGAAGCCATGCATGAGATGGAAAGGGATAAAAAAATTACCGTCACCTCTACCCTGGCAGGCGGCCGGATTCTGGTGACAATTTCTGATTCCGGTCCCGGTATACCGCTTGAAATAAGAGAAAAAATATTCGAACCCTTCTTCACGACGAGGCATGAGGGAACCGGTATCGGCCTTAGTATTTGCAGCAGAATTATTCAGGACCATGGGGGGCGTATCGGTGTATATTCAAACGAATGGGGAGGGGCGGAGTTCATTATTGAAATTCCGTTACCGAAAAAGGGTGAATAAGCCGGCTGATGAACTTTTGATAAAATAAGGAATTATTTGAAATGGCGATATCATATACATTATATATCATTGACGATGAAGATACGATTCGGGAAAGCCTGGCCATGGCATTGGAGACGGATTATAATCTTGCTGTGTTTTCCAATGCGGAAGATGCCCTGGAAATGCTGGTGGATAATCCGCCGGACCTGGTTCTGCTTGATATCGGGTTGCCGGGGATGAGTGGGGTCGAAGCGATAAAAAAAATAAAGCGGTTTGATCCGAATATTCTGGTTATCATGATTACTGCATATGAAGACATTGAAACCGTAGTTTCCGCCATGAAATCGGGAGCATATGATTATATCGTAAAACCGATAAATTTAGATGGGTTAGAGGTGGCAATAAAAAACGCCCTTGAAACGATTAAGCTTCGAAGGGAGGTTCAGGCTCTTCAGGATGAGTTGCTGCAGCAAAACCTGCCCTGTATCATCGGAGAAAGCAATGCGATTCATGACGTTTTGGACTTTATGGCACTGGTTGCCAAAAGCCCGGATACCCCCATTTTGATTTTTGGCGAGACCGGGACAGGAAAGGAACTGATTGCCAAGGCCATCCATTATCGGAGCCCGAAGTTCAAAGGTCCTTTAGTAACCGCCAATTGCGCCGCCATACCCAAGGATCTGATTGAAAGCGAACTGTTTGGTTATGAAAAAGGAGCCTTTAGTGGTGCGAGTGAATCCGGAAAAAAAGGGCTGGTGGAGGAGGCGAAAAATGGTACGTTGTTTCTTGATGAGGTGGGCGATTTGAGCATGGAAGCGCAGGCAAAGCTTCTTCGTTTCCTTGAAATATGTGAATTTCTCAAAGTCGGTGGAACCAAGAT
>JAFDDL010000332.1:0-5050 GCA_019310865.1 Deltaproteobacteria bacterium
AACAAGGATCTGAACAAAGCCGTCAAAAGCGGCGACTTTCGCGAAGACCTTTTTTATCGACTCAATGTTTTTCCCATTCACGTGCCGCCGCTCAGGGAGAGAAAGGATGACATCTCCCTGCTGGCAAACTACTTTCTCAAACTTTTCTCCTCCAAAACCGGCAAGGAAATAGTGACCCTTTCACAGGCTGACCTCAGCAGTCTGGCGGCCTATAACTGGCCGGGAAATGTGCGAGAGCTCGAAAATGTCATTGAAAGGGGCACCATCCTTGCCACCGGGTCGGTTTTCAAGATGCCCGAGCTCACCGACGCCGGCCCGGAATGTACCATCCCGTTTGAGGCGGTCACGTTAAAGGAAATGGAGCGTCGTCATATTCTCTGGGTCCTTGATGAGACAGGGGGGAAAATCGGTGGCAATGGCGGCGCAGCTGAGATCCTGGACATTCACCCGAACACGCTCCACTCACGAATGAAAAAACTGGGAATCGGAAAACGCCACAGTTCCCCCTATCGATAGCTTGTTGCTGTTAACCCCAACGCTGGAATTAAAGCAGGGATATTGAAATCCATGGGTCGACTGTGCTATGTAGCCGAATATTCGGGCACAGCCCATAATCCGTTTCAGTAGGAAGGAATGAAAACCATATGCCGTTCATCACCACGCCACAACGAATATGCAAGCATATCTATCTTGTGGACACTAACCAATTCACCCAAAACAGTCTGACCTCCGCATTTATCTACTGGGACGGCAGCACCTGCCTCTTGATGGACGTTGGGACTTCGAACGATGCGGACACACTGTTGGCGAACCTGAAACAGCATCAAATATCCCCGGATAAGGTGCTGGGTATCGTGCTCACCCACTATCATTTCGACCACGGCGGCGGCGCATCGACCCTCTGGAAAAAAATAACAGCGCAAAATCCGGATTTTAAAATTATCGTTCCTGCCGACACGCACGCCAAGCTTCAAAACCCGGAATCACACCTCATGGGTGCAAAAACGACCTTCGCTGACAAGGTCGGAAAAATGCCGACCCTGCCCGAGGGCGCCTTTACGATTGTGGATAAAGACATTCGGCTACCCATTGAACTGGCGGATGGATACCAGCTGCAGCTGACATCGGTTCCCGGTCACAGCGATGATCACTGCGCCCCCACCCTGTTTCAAGACGGTAAGACGGCTTTCTGTTTCAGTGGCGAATCGTGCGGCACGGTTTTCAAGGCCGCCAAACCCCGCTCCATGCCCACAAGCATGCCGCCGGCCTTTAATTTTGAAACGTATATTCAAAGCTGCCGAAAAGTTGCCGCCCTATCACCAGAGGTACTGGGATTCAGCCATTTTGGCGCCATCACAGGCAAGGCGGAGGTGGCCGAATACCTGGACCGGCATCAGCAAGACATGCACCAATTCCGCGATACGGTGATTGAGGCGTATCAGGAAAATCCGGACACCCGACATGTGGTTCAACAGGTGGTGAAAATGTTTAAAAAACAAGGCAATATCAGCCGCTATGCGGAGGTATCCGGATTACATAATGTGATATTTGCCTTTACCTTTGGTATGATGATCGATCTGGGGTATCGCGAAGCCAAATATGAACAACGATAATAATATAAACAAAGATGACGTGGTTTCAAAAAAAGGAGTCTTGCCAAATGAACACAACCATTAAAAATCTCGTCTTGCCGGCCATTGTCTTGGCAATCGTTTTTTCCGTATCTTCATGCGCCTATCAAAACAAACAGCAACGCGGCACCGCGGTCGGGGCCGGTGTGGGCGCAGCCGCAGGCGCTGCGCTCGGGCAAGCAATCGGCGGAAATCATCAATCGACCCTTTGGGGAGCGGCCATCGGTGCGGTGGTGGGCGGCCTGGCCGGAAACCAGATCGGTGGTTATATGGATCGCCAGGAGGAGGCCCTCAGGCAGGCGTTGGCAGAATCCGAATCCGCCAGTATCCGCAGAGAGCACGATGTCCTGGTGGCCACATTCAAAAGCGACATCTTTTTCAAATTCGATTCCGCCGCCCTCCTGCCGGGTGCGTTTCAGGAAATCGACCGAGTCGCGACGGTATTCAACCGCTTCCCACAGACAACCATTCGGATCGAAGGCCATACCGATACGACCGGAACGGAAAATTATAACCAGCAGCTATCGGAAAAACGGGCCAAATCGGTTTCAGACGCCCTGGTACGCCAATATGTAGATTCAAGACGCATCACAACGATCGGATTGGGCGAAACCCAGCCCATTTCATCGGACCACGCCATGAACCGGCGGGTAAAGATTGTTATCGAGCCGATCCAACAGGGTTAGCACTTTGACGGTTAATCTATTACCATCGCATGCTTCACACTGGCATCCATTTTCCGCAGTGAGGGGCTAAATGCATAGAACAGCACGGCAATAATCGTTGCCAGAACGGCGGAAAACCCGACGGCAAACGGCGCACCGAACCCTTCTGCCAGAGCGGCCACAGGAAGGGTACCAAACAGCGGCAAGGAAAACGACATCATCAGAAAACTCGAGATGCGTCCCCGGATCCGGTCGGGGATGAGAAGCTGTATGGCCGTGTTGTTCAGGGTACCGTGAATACTGGAGAAAATGTTTGCGATAAAAACAAGCACCATACCCAGCAGAAAATAGGGGCTGACGGCAAAGAAAAAAAGCGCCACGCCAAAGATCAACATACTGATCATCATCCGTTTCAGTCGATTGTAGGCGCTGCCATAGGCCGCCACCCAAATCGATCCGACAACGCCTCCGACCCCGGCCGCAGCGCTTAACAACCCAAGGCCCCGGCTGCCGACTTCCCAAACCTTTTCGGCAAACACAACCAACAGGTTTTGAAACGGCATGGCCAGAAACATCGGCACAAGGCCAAAGAGCAACAAGGTCAGCAGCAACCGGTTTTCACCGATATACTTGACGCCTTCAATGGTGCTCTTTTTAAATGATTCCCGATTCTCGTTCTCAGGCGGAGGGGATGCCGAAACCAGTGTCATGCATGCCAACCCGCCGGCGTAAAGCACGACGCCCACCAGATAGGTTCCGGAAACGCCGATCGCATCGATGAGAAAACCAGCCGAAGCCGGTCCCAGCATCCGGGTTGTATTCATCCCCGCCATTTGAAGCGCCATGGCGCTCACAAGGCCCGATTTGCCGACAATGTTCACAACGATGGCGTTTCGGGCCGGCATGATGAACGGGAATACGCATCCCATGATTGACGCGGCGCACAACAGGTGCCAGAAAGCCAGCTGGCCCAATAATATTAATGTTAGAATCGTCAGCTCGTTTAAGACAACGACGGCCTGGCCGATCATGATCAGGTTGCGTCGGTCCATTCGATCGGCGACCACACCGCCAACGGGAGCAATAAGGAGCATTGGAACGGCCACCGCAAAGGTAACCAGGCCCAGGGCAAATTCACTATCGGTCAGTTTAAAGGCAAGCCATGCGCGAACCACACCCTGGCTACCCATGGCAAGGAAAAAGGCGATATTGCTGGCATACAACCATCTAAATTGCGGCTGCTTAAAGGGTGCGAAAGTGCCATTTTGTATCACGAGTCGATGTCCGATCCCAACGTCATTCCCATAAACGAAACAAGCCCCCCTGCCGGACCAAAAAACACATGGTAGGGAGGCCTATGAAAGTGTTTTCCAAATCAACGGCCACATCCTAACGAGTGTTTGCCCATAATGCAAGTTCGGATGTGAGTTGACGGCAATTCGCCGCAACCGATTTGACGAGCTGCGTCGAATATGCGACGGGTATGCAAATGCTGTAAATTTGCATGGTTTAACAGATCATGATACGTTGAATATACCCTGTTTCGAATCAACGAAGCTGGGCGGACTTACGTCAATAATTTCAGGGGGAACTACCCAATGAAAAAAACAGTATACCGCATCGCCCTTCTTGCGCTGATTATCATCTGGGGGTGTACCCCCATCATCTCCAAAAACGTGATGGATCAGGTGGACCAGACGGTCAGCTTTACGGCCACCCTGGAAAACCCGTCGTCCTACCAGGAAAAGATGGTTCTTTGGGGCGGTGAAATCATCTCGACCCGGAACCAGAAAGACGGCACCCTCATCGAAATCCTGCAAAAATCTCTCCAATACGGCAACCGTCCGGACCAGGGAGATGATACGGGCGGTCGATTTCTGGCGCTATATGATGGGTACCTCGACTCGGCTGTTTATGCCAAAGGTCGTCAGATAACCGTTGCCGGCGTCATTCGCGGCAGTCGGGTCCGGAAACTCGATGAGATCGATTACACCTACCCGCTTCTGGCCGTTGAGGAAATTCACCTGTGGACCGAAATAACCGAAGAAGATCACGATCATTTTTTCCACCATCACCCGTTTCATTGGGGCTGCTGCCCTTACCCATATTACTATCACTGGTAGCGCCGACGTTGATGATATGACCCAACCCACCAGCAAAATCATGGCCCTGTCGACGGCCATCGAGAAATACGTGGCCGATGGCGCCCACATTTCCATCGGCGGATTTACGGTCAACCGAAACCCCATGGCCGCGGTTTACGAGATCGTCCGCCAGCGACGCAATCACCTGCACGTGTATGCCCATTCCAACGGCCAGGGGGTGGACGAGTTGATCGGCGGTGGATGCGTCAATCGTCTGGAGATCGCTTACGGCGGCAATGGACGATTTGCTCCCACCTGCATCCGGTTTAAAAAAGCGGTTGAAGACCAGGCTATCACCGTGGAGGATTATTCCAATTATCAAATGACCCTGCGATTCATGGCCGGGGCCATGGGCGTGCCCTTTTTGCCCACCCGCGCATCTCTAGGCAGCGATATCATCGACAAGTGGGGCTTTGCCCCCGACATACGAGAGGAGGATGAAAAGCTGCCAGACCAAAAACTATGCGTACTGGACAATCCCTTCGGCGACTGGGGCCAAGCCACCCGCCTGGTGCTGGTGCCGGCCATCAATCCGGATGTCACCATCATTCACGTGCAGCAGGCAGGCCCCATGGGAACAGTTCGTATTTCAGGCCTGCCCTATGCCGAC
>JAFDDL010000332.1:5062-6300 GCA_019310865.1 Deltaproteobacteria bacterium
ACGTGGAACAGGCCAAAGCGGCCCGCCGCGTAATCGTTACCTGCGAGGAAATTGTTGACGCTGATTTTCTGCGCCGGGATTCCAACCGAAACCAGATTCCCTTTTTTCATGTGGATGCGGTGGTGCCGGTGCCCCATGGGGCTTATCCCACGGCCTGCTATCGGCATTATGATTACGATCCGTTCTATCTTACCGACTACCGCAAGGCTGCCGCCGATGACACACGCCACCGTGCGTATCTGGAAAAATATATTTACGGCGTGGACAACCACAGCGATTTTCTGGCGCTGATCGGCCAATCGCGACTGGACACCATCGCCGCAGACCCGGTCACCGGCTATGCGGTGGGACTCGATCGAAGGTAGGCGGATGGGAACATCCGCCGGCCGCTCTTAGGCTTTTTGAATTACGGCTTTGCCGGTTTATGAGGGACAAATGACATCCTATTCAAGCAGAGAGATGATGACCATAACAGCGGCCCGGAAGATAAAAGACGAAGATATCGTCTTTTGCGGCACCGGTATCTCGATGCTCGCCGCCATGGCAGCAAAACATATTCACGCCCCCAACAGTGTTATCTTTTTTGAAACCGGCGCCATCGATGCCCAACTGGCGGAAATCCCCCTGGCAGTTGGGGATTCGCGAGTCATGTACGGCACGGTGGTCAACGGTTCGCTGGCCGAAGCCTTCGCCACCATGCAAAACCGACGTATGGGTCCCAAAGTGGTGGGCATTCTGGGCGCAGCCCAGATCGATCCATTCGGCAACCTCAACTCCACAGCCATTGGCGATTATTTCAATCCGGATGTCCGCTTTTCGGGTAGCGGTGGGGCCAGCGACGTAGCCTCTTTTGTCAACCGCACCCTCATTTTCATGGGGCATGAAAAACGCAAATTCGTCAAAAAGGTCGATTACCTCACCAGCCCCGGCTGGCTCGAAGGCGGTGACCCCCGCCACCTTGCCGGACTGCCTGCCGGCGGGCCGGCTGCGGTCATCACGAATCTGGCGGTGATGGGATTCGAGCCCAAAACCCATCGAATGGTCCTTCGGGGGTGTTACCCCGGTGTCTCTCCCGAACAGGTGCTCGAAAACATGTCTTTTTCGATGGCTGTCTCCCAGGCTCGGGAAATCGATCCGCCATCAGGCCGTGAGCTGCGGATATTGCGTGAAAAATGCGACCCCGACCGGCTGATATTGGGCCCGAACCCTTCCTGAAGTAGATTCTCCCGGATTCAACA
>JAFDDL010000333.1 GCA_019310865.1 Deltaproteobacteria bacterium
CCACATCAAAATCGACTGTGCTTTGCTGGTTTTTCCGAATAATGTCTGAAACCAGATCAGCGGTCCCCACCGGAACGGTGCTCTTATTTACGATGACCTTGTAATCGTTCATGTATCGACCGATGTCGGCCGCCACCTGCTCGACGGCCGTCAGGTCCGCCGCCTGGTGCTCATTTGGCGGGGTGCCGACGCAGATAAATATTAAGTCCGCCGATTGAATCGCCGTTGCCTGATCAGTGGAAAATTTAAGACGCCCTCCCTTTAAATTTCTTTCAAATATCTCACCAAGTCCCGGTTCATAGATGGGCAATTCCCCATTTTTCAGGGCGGTTATTTTATTCTGGTCCACATCCAGGCAAACGACATCGTTGCCAAGGTTGGCAAATCCCACACCGCTGACCAACCCAACATAACCGGTACCGAAAATCGTAAGTTTCATTTAGCTCACCTTTGAAGAATCTATGCTTGATAATATTCGCGATACCACGCCACAAATCGCTCGATGCCCGTTTCAATGGATGTTTGGGGCTTGAAATCCACATCGGCCATGAGTGCATCCACATCCGCGTAGGTGGCCGGAACATCACCGGGCTGCAGATCCAGATACGTTTTTTTGGCCTTTTTCCCCAGGGTATCTTCGATCACTTCAATGAAGCGCATCAGGGCTACGGGCGTATTGTTTCCGATATTGTACAGCCGGTAAGGACCATAGGAGGTACCGGGATCCGGATCATCTCCCTGCCAGTCGGGGTTCGGTTGGGGCCGGTTTGCCATGACCCGGACAACCCCTTCAATGATGTCGTCGATGTAGGTGAAGTCGCGCTGCATCTTACCGTGGTTGAATACCTGAATCGGTTGGTCTTCCAAAATCGCCTTGGTAAACAGAAACAGCGCCATGTCCGGTCTTCCCCAGGGTCCGTAAACGGTGAAAAACCGGAGTCCGGTGCAGGCCAGATCGTACAAATGGCTGTATGTGTGGGCCATGAGTTCATTGGACTTCTTGGTGGCCGCATACAGTGATACGGGGTGATCCACATTGTCGTGAACCGAAAACGGCATTCGGGTATTGGCCCCGTATACCGAACTCGAAGAGGCAAAGACCAGATGGTCAACCATGTTATGCCGGCAGCATTCCAGAATGTTCACAAATCCCACCAAATTCGATTCCACGTACGCATGCGGATTGGTCAGCGAATATCGTACGCCCGCCTGGGCTGCGAGATTCACAACCACGTCAACGCCGGCGTCTTTGAAAACCCGCTCCAGGGAATCGCGATCGGACAGGTCGGTTTTGTGAAATTCAAATCCATCGAAGGCTTCAAGTTGCGCCAGACGGGCCTCTTTTAACCGAACGTCATAATAGGGCACCAGGTTATCAATTCCCGTCACCCGAACACCGTTTTCAAGCAGCCGTTTGGAAAGATGGTACCCGATGAACCCGGCCGCGCCGGTTACAACCACATGTTTAAATTTATATTCCATATTCGCAGCCCTCTTTACTCGATTTCATGCAAACAGACCAAATGCTTAGAAGTCATCTCAAAACCACTACAATAGACTCTGCCGATACCAGTCAAAGGTTCGGGCCAACCCGTCCTCAAATACATGTTCCGGTGAAAATCCGAAAATCGTATGGGCCTGGTCGATATTTGCCAAAGACTCCCGGATATCGCCTGCACGCGACGGTTGATGTGTCGGTGTTGCTTCGACACCGGCCATTCGCCCGATCATATCCCATAACTCACCGATACGAATCGCGCAGCCCGTACCGATATTAAAAACGCTACCGGCGGCTTTTTCGCAACCGGCGGCCAGCAGATTGGCCGCAACCACATCTTTGACGAAAATAAAATCCCGGGCCTGCCGACCGTCGCCGTATATGATGGGGCCCTGCCCTTTCGCCGCCCGGGCCATGAAGATGGAAATAACCCCGGAATAGGCCGACGACGGGTCCTGGCGAGGGCCGAATACATTAAAATAACGCAAAGATACGGTTTCAAGGCCGTAAAGTTGATGATACAATCGGGCATAGTACTCGCCTGTGAGCTTCTGGACGGCATAGGGACTCATGGGTTTGGCAGCCATATCCTCTTGCTTTGGCAGCCGGGGATCGTCGCCGTAGACGGCGCAGGAGCTTGCCAGCACAACGCGCCGGCATTGATTTGTTCTGGCGGCCTCCAGGACATGGAGGGTTCCCAGTTCATTGACCCGGGCAGAGCCAACCGGATCCGAAACGGTCAACGGCACCGACACCACCGCCGCCTGATGAAAAATCACCTCGCAACCCCTGGCGGCATCGCTCACCAGAGCTGAATCGCAAATGTCACCCTCGATAAACGCAATTCGATTCTTCACCGAGCGAAGGTTTTTCCGATGTCCCGTAGCTAAATTGTCAAGCACGGTGACATCACAGCCGTCCGCAACGAGGGCGTTCACAAGGTGGGAGCCGATAAAACCCGACCCACCGGTCACCAGCACCTTTGAAAAGGGAGCCATATCAACCTCAGTCCGTTCGGTGCAAAGCCTTGTCCAAAGCGGCTTTTATGAAGGAAGCAAATAGCGGATGCGGGTTCATGGGCCGCGATTTAAACTCCGGATGAAACTGGCATCCCAGAAACCAGGGGTGGTCCTTTATTTCCACGATCTCGACCAGCTCACCGTCCGGAGACGTTCCGGAAATGCAAAGACCAGCCGCTTCCAGTTGTTCCAGATAGGCGTTGTTGAACTCAAATCGATGTCTGTGCCGTTCGGATATTTGTTCAGTATTGTAGGCCTTCCGGGCCAGTGAATCGTCAATCAGTTTACATGGATACGCCCCCAGGCGCATGGTGCCCCCCTTCTCCGAATCAGCATCCCGACGCTGGACGGTGCCGGTTCTCTCATCAAACCACTCGGCCATCAGGTAAATCATCGGATGGGGTGTCTTTTCATCGATCTCGACGCTATTGGCCCCGTCCAGGCCCAGAACATTGCGGGCAAATTCAATCACGGCCATATGCATGCCGTAGCAGATACCAAAATAGGGAACCTTTTGCTCCCGGGCATACTGAACCGCGCATATTTTTCCTTCAATCCCCCGGGAACCAAACCCGCCGGGAACCAGAATGCCATCGGCGGTTCCCAGCATTTCCCGGCAGTTTTCGGTTGTAATTTTCTCAGAATCGACGAACATCAGGTTGACCCGTGCTTTGTTGGGAATTCCGCCATGGTGCAATGCCTCGTTCAGGCTTTTGTAGGAATCGGTCAGGTCGACATATTTCCCAACGATGGCGATGGTGACATCGTATTGGGGCGATTTGACTTGATGGATCAACGCCTCCCAAGGCTCAAGCCTGGGCGCCCGGGTCCAGATGTGAAGCAACTCAACAATTTTATCATCCAGTCCTTCCTGGTGAAACACCAGGGGGACTTCATAGATACAATCAACGTCTAGGGCGGTTATCACCGCATCTTCACCCACATTGGTAAACAAGGCGATTTTTGATTTTAACTTCGGGGAAAGGAACCGGTCCGTGCGACACAGCAGGATATCCGGCTGGATGCCGATGCTGCGAAGCTCTTTCACGCTATGCTGGGTGGGCTTGGTTTTCAGCTCGCCTGCCGTACCGATATAGGGAACCAGGGTAAGATGAATATAAATGACGTTTTCCTTACCCACATCTGTTCGAAACTGGCGGATGGCTTCGAGAAAGGGGAGGCTCTCGATGTCGCCGATGGTGCCGCCGATCTCAACGATCACCACATCCACACCGTCGGATACGCGGCGGATATTCTGCTTGATCTCATCGGTAATATGCGGAATAACCTGGACGGTTCCGCCCAAATAATCCCCGCGCCGTTCCTTGTTAATCACCGAATCGTAGATCTGCCCGGTTGTAAAATTACTGTCCTTGCTGAGCCGGGCGTGTGTATAGCGTTCGTAGTGGCCCAGGTCGAGATCGGTCTCGGCTCCGTCATCGGTCACGAAAACCTCGCCGTGCTGAGTGGGATTCATGGTGCCCGGATCCACATTGATATACGGATCGAGCTTTTGAAGCGTGACCGTCAGCCCGCGGCTTTCCAACAAGGCCCCAATGCACGCGGATGCAAGACCTTTGCCCAAATTTGAAAGAACGCCGCCTGTTACAAAAATGTACTTGGTTGTTTTCATATCCTTCTCTCAGCCGTTTAATTTCCGCCTCGATTTATCATTCGATCAGACACGCCTTAAACCGCAACGCATCGACAGTCAATAGCAAAAGGGGTTTACTCATAACGTTTTTTAAAATCCTCGATCACCTGGTTGATATCACTGGGCGTGTCATCGCCGGACGGTCGGGTCTCCTCGACCTCCAGGGGTTCATAAGCCGAGCGAAGCCGATCAATATCGAAACTGCCCGCCGGGATTGGCGCATCGATGGTCAGTTGATCCACAATCATTTCACGCACCAGTTTTTCGTTTTCATAACATGCGATTCGCTCGGGATACCAGATTCGCTTTGTTTTTCGCCATTGCAAATATCGAAACTCCAAAACAGACAATCCGGTATCGGCATTATCTTCCACCAAGAGCCATTTAAGCGGCTGAAAGGTATCCTTGTGAAACCAAACCTGGGACCGGGAATGATCCGGATATTGGGCGCCGATAACATATATCGGTTCACCATCCAGTCTTCCCAGCGACGATACGGATACATCGACCCCCGCTTTAGACAGCCGATCCGACAGATCAAGACGGGAACGCAATAGCAGCAGGTCCTTGTATCGGTCAAAACGGCCGTTGTCGTCGGCGCTGATGCGGGCATCATACAGGGTGATCCTGTCATTAAGCGTATCCACATGGATTCGATGTGTTTGCGCTGAAACACTTTCGGAACGAAACGAATGCGGAAACCGATATGTCAAAGTTTCAGGAATTTCAACGGCAAGACCCGGGTCAGCTGCCGGGTGGATGCGCAGTTTTTGTTCGACAACGAGAGTAGCTGCCTTCCCGAGATTTTCCGACATCAACATCAACAGGTGGGGCCCCTGGAGCACATAGGCATGCGCCGTCACCACCAAT
>JAFDDL010000334.1 GCA_019310865.1 Deltaproteobacteria bacterium
CCCGACCCCGATCTCAGAAAGGTGTCATCCATTAAAGAGAAAGGGAGAAAGGCACGCTTTGATACGGCCGAAGGCAGCTGGAGCCTTGAGCTGTACGGCCGAAACCTGAGCGAAGAGGAGGTCTTTCTTGGCAAGGCCCGGTCGGGGTTTTCGCCCCTGACGTGATCGGTTTCGTCAATGTGCCGAGAAGCTTTTTTTTGCTTGACATGATGCCAAAATATGGTACTATAATATCCATGAAACGGAAACACCAAAAAATATTAGAGCTGATTTTCAAACAACCCACCAGCGCTAATATCAAATGGAATGATATTGAATCTCTGCTGATCGCACTTGGAGCCGAATTGAGCGAAAGGGAAGGCTCGCGCGTAGGTGTTCGGCTGTTTGGCGAAAGAAGGGTGTTTCACAGGCCGCATCCTGCCCCGACGACAAACAAGGGGGCGGTTGCAAGCATTCGAAATTGGTTCAAAGGAAATGGGGTGAATCCATGATGAATATTATGGAAATTGATGGCTACCGGGCGGTTATACAATATGACCCGGATATCGAAATGTTTCGTGGCGAATTTGTCAACCTTACTGGTGGCGCTGATTTCTACGCCAAGGATATTAAGGGCCTGCGTAAGGAAGGCAAAATATCGCTGAAGGTTTTTTTAGACATGTGCCGGGAAGATGGCGTAGAGCCTCAGAAGAAATATTCCGGGCGATTCAATCTGCGAGTTTCGCCTGATATCCACGCTGAAATAGCCGCCAATGCCGTGGCCGCCGGAAAAAGCTTAAATCAATGGGTTACCGATATGCTGAAACGCACTATCAATCAACCAACAGCCTAACGGTAATTGGCCATCCATTTGCAATTCGTCAAGGATTACGTGGCCGGATTCTCTTTCAATACTTCATAAAGTAGCATGAAGGCTTCACGGTCATGATTCAGAGATGCATCATAATATAATTGAAATGGCAAATTATATGGGAGTTTGTTTTCAGAAAGCGATTGTGGACCCGCTGGATCCGGGATCTTTAGTCATTATATCTCCTTTGAATACCTGCTTGACTAAAAAACGAATATCTCTGTAATCCTTTCTTTTCCTTATCGGGTTTTCCCCAAAATGACTGAGAAAAATACGTTCATACTCCCTGGTCAAATATCCGGTATCGGTAAACGCCAGGGAATTGATTCCGAGGTGGAAAATAATCGGTATTGAAGAATTTCCGAATTTCAGCTATATTGAGCTATATCGTCAACAAGAGGTATCGACCATGAGACAAACCATTATCATTTCGAACAGGGGGCAGCTGACCCTGCCGGCGGATCTGCGCAAGCGGTTCGGCATCAAGAACGGTGGTGCATTAATTACTGCAGATCTTTCCGCTCCGTTTCCGGATAGGCTCCATGCCGGATAACACCATAGGGTTTCTCCCCGGCCCTGAAACAGGGCGGCCTGGGCGGCATTTTTTTTACAGGGATTTGCACAAGGGGAACTACATTGCGCGAATTAGATGAGTTTTTCATTTATAAAATAAGTAATTATTGCGTGGACCGGGAAATTCTGGAGATCGGATGTGGTGAACATTCTCGCCTGAGCGGTCTATCTGGATCAGCCAATAGTCTCACCTGTATTGACCCGGATTCGGAGCTGATCCAAAAGGCACGTTCGTCCGCTCATCCGCCAAATCTGAGGTACTTGGAGGGTAGAGCCGAAAATCTTGACTGGCCAGCCGAAAAATTTGACGTGGTTGTTTTTACTCTCTCCTTTCACCATGTCCCTGTTGCGCTCATGGACACCGCTATTACGGAAGCTGTGCGTGTCACCCGGCAGGACGGCCTGGTCATTTTTCTTGAACCCCTTGCCGGCAGTATGTTTTCCAAGAGTATGCGGCGATTTAACTTTTGTGACGGCGACGAACGCAGTGAACTCGCCATGGCGTATTACTGCATGCTGAATGCCCAAACGCTGGTGGAAATTGCCGAGTTCAGGGAACGTGTGATCATCGAGTTCGATTCTTTTTCGGATTTTACAGCACGATTTCCTGTCAGGAGCGGTATTGAGGAGGACCTGAAAGACTATCTTGAGCTTAACGATTACCGCCTTATTGATGATTGCAGGATGAATGTGTTTTCAAAATCCACATACAGTTTGAAATAAGACTCTTCATTTCGCGAAGGGTGATGACACGATCACTGCGATAGAAAAGCAGATCGATCTGGATCCCCGGTGCGGACTTTTTCGGGATATCGGTAGCGGCCTTGAACACCATTCACTCGGTGTGACCCCGAAAGTGGTCCGAAAGCGAAAGAACCCGAAAGAACGCGCTCAGAAGAATTCCTCAGGCCGTATAACCTTGTAGAAAAACCCTGAATGGGCAAGCTCTTTGGTAGGGTCACTTCGGGTGATCAGTACCTTTTGGACGGTTCTTTTGGGATACTGTTTCTGCATCAGATCGGCTTTGCGTTGCACATGCGCGATGATGTCCGTTCCGATGGAATTCAAGGAATACTTCATTTCGCAAAGGGTGATGACATGATCACTGCGATTGAAAAGCAGATCGATCTGGACTCCCGGGGCGGACTTTTTCGGGGCTCTGAAATAGGGGCCGAAGGAGAAGTCAATCCCGGAAAAACCGAGAATTTCGGTAATTCTCGCGGCATGATCCATGCACAGATATTCAAAGGCCCTCCCCATCCATGCTGAAAACGCACCGGACTGGGAGATCTTGCTGAATATTTCCTTGTGTACTCCGGATTTGATTTTTTTTAGATTCGGCTGGATAAAGGCGTAATAGAAACGCAGGTACGGGTCGGAAAGATGGTATTTTATGAGACGTGAATTGGGTTTCTTGTGAAACGGGGTTGCAGATGAGATAAATCCGGCCATCTCCAGATCCCAGAGGTGACGACTGAGACCGCCGCCCAGATCTGTTTTCGCCTGTTCCGAGATCTGCTGCCTATAAAGACCATAAGGGTTCTTGGCCAGCAAGGTTATGATTTTTTCGAAATCCGGGTTTTTCCCAAAATGACTGAGAAAAATACGTTCATACTCCTTGGTCAAATATCCGGTATCGGTAAACGCCAGGGAATTGATTCCGAGGCGGACTGAAGGCTGCTCCTTTATCAGCTCCAGGTACTTGGGGACGCCGCCAATGAGCATCATGGCTTCGATGACTTCCCGGCTGCCCTTTTCCGATAGCATTGTCTTTGCCTCGGTAAGTTTGAATCCTTTCAGGTGTATTTCAAGATCTGTCCTGCCGTACAATGCCGAAGATCTGACCACTTTTTTAACCATGAACGAGGCGATAGAACCGCAGAGAACCAGGGTGATCCCCTTTATTCTCGAAAGATAAAGATCCCAAACCTGTTTCAGTTCGGAGACGATTTCATGACGGTAATTGGCCATCCATTGGAACTCGTCAAGGACTACGTGTGCCGGATTCTCTTTCAACTCCTCATACAGGAAGATGAAGGCTTCACGCCATGTTTTTGCTTGGGGGGCTTGCATGTCCCGGCGGGTCTGGTAAAAAAGCTGAAACAGAAAATTGCTGATCTGTTCCTTTTTGGGACGATTTTCAAGCCCTTCAAAAATGAGCGCTCGTTGCCCCTCAAAAGCCTCCATGATGAGTTTGCTTTTTCCGATCCTTCGCCGTCCATACACAACACCTATGGTCGGCCTGTCGGCATTAATAATGGTTTTAATGGATCGAAGCTCGTTTGCTCGTCCGACAAACATGGGCCCCCCCTAAAAATATTCCTACAATAGAAAATATTGGTATTATGGGGATAAATATTAAATAATATTTTCCCCATGTCAATAAAAAAATAAATCATAGGGAAAATCATTGAATGTTTTCTATCCGATTCTTGGCGACTCTTGGCGGGGTTGGGTCAAGCTGGATGCTTGATAATCAAGGAATTAGATAGATCGGGCGCAAAGAAAAACCTTAAAGATTGTGGGATATGGTGACCTTCGTGTGTTTAACGCAAACCAAGCTCTTCATGCGTATCTGCAGCGTCGTCCGCTTCATTCCCAATATGGCGGCCGCTCCCTTTGGACCGGCGACTTTCCCGCTGGCCATGCAAGCGGGAGGCCGCTACCACATCACAAAGCCTCATTGAATCGAATATGATGCTTGTGGTGCGTTGCTGTTCGACTCATTACATAATAGGACTTTTGCCGGCCCGCATATTGCGGGATTGCGTCGGATTTTTGGCGCAATTTACGCAACGTCCGATCTATGTGAACTTTCATCCCCCATTTGCACTCAATAAATGCTACTTTTTCGCCATTCAGATCTTCCACAACCAAATCGATTTCGCATTTCGGATCCCAGTATCGCCCTATCCGAAACGGTTCCCAGCCGATGATCGCTATTCCATTCCTGATGATCTCCTGGTGGCACATGTCTTCATAAACAGGTCCTATAAAATTGTTCAAATCCGGCTTGATCTTTCCTGAGTAAAGTGTTTCTCCCTTTCCGAGTTCAATAATTGAACGGTTTGGAAATACATACCGGAACCAAAATCGCAGGAAGTGATCCGATAAAACATACAGGGCTTTTGTCGATCTTTCCGGATGTTTTTCCGTTAACGGGACCCGTCGCTCGATCATCTGCATCCGCCGTAGCGTGTCGAGGTATTTATTGACACCGGAGTGGGGGACACCGGCATCCTGGGCAATTTCGTTCGGCCGGGTGTTTCCAGCGGCCAGGCTGCGCAGTATCGAAAAGTAGACGCCGGGTTCGCGTAGCTCTTCCCGTACAAGAAACTCCGGTTCCGGATAAAGGATGCCGTTTTCATTCAATATCAAATCAACCGCGGCGGCTTGTGGGCTGTCATAGGCACCGGCTTTTTCAGCATACGCCGGAACACCGCCAAAAAAGGCGTACCACTGCGTCAGGTCGGCAAAGTGAGTGTTCGAATAAAATTGGCACACATCCGCGAACGGCATGGGCTTTAAATGAATGGCCTGGGTCCGTCGACCATATAAGGGCGCATTGGCACCCAAAACATCCCTAAGCATCACGGATATGAGCGAACCACTACACTGCGCATAAGATAAGGAAATTCATCGAATATAATCCCGATTCGACGCTTGGACGCTTCCGCAAATGCATATCGCATCGCTTCCGGCCAACCGGGGAAACGGGTCTCACGCAGGAGCGGTTCATTAAAGGTTTCCGCCAGTTGGCTTTGAAAAAGTCTGAGGGCCTCGTTTTTTGTGCTAAGTGGGCATGAAAAATACAGCGTCGCATGTTTACGGCTTAAGTGTCTGAGAATCGCGGTCTTTCCCAAACGCCTACGGCCATACATCACAAGCAGTTGCTTATGCTCCGACCTCACCATTTCCTCGATAAGTTTCAGCTCTTTTTTTCGGTTGAAAAATTCCATGATCACATCCTCAGAATCTTGTATCTCAGAGTCATGATTCAGAGATGTATCATTATAAAATTGAAATGGCAAATCATGCTGAATTTCTGTCCACATCATGAAATTATTACAGGTCATGGTTTCAAAGAATTTTCCTTGAAAAACAGCGATGGGATGCTAAAATTAGAAGGTTTATTACCTGATTTTCCCGATCACGCTCCCGGCAACGGTGTCTTTCAGAAATCCGGTGTTTCCGCCAATGATTTGTAGCGTCTTGGCGTCCCTGCAACAGCGCTCAACCTCATATTCACTGCAATAACCGTACCCACCATACAACTGGATCGCCTGGTGAGACGCTTCAAGCGCAGACCGGGTAGCAGACAATTTAGCCATTGCCATGAACTTGGTATCGGGTTTTTTCTGGTCACATTGCCAGGCCGCAAGGTAAGTCAGTGTGCGCGCCTGCTCCAGCTTGACAGCCATGTCGGCAAGTTTGTGCTGGGTAGCTTGAAACTGGGCGATTTTTTTTCCGAACTGCACCCGCTGTTTCACATAATCCACGGTACGCTCCAGTGCGCCTTGTCCGATTCCAAGGGCAAGGGAGGCCATCAGGACACGGCTTTCGTTCATCACGGCAAGGGCTTGTTTCATCCCCTTGCCTTCTTTTCCGATCAGATTGGAATGTGGCACCCGCACATTTTCAAAATGCACGTCGGCAAAGGCGGTCATCCGCAAGCCCACCGTATCGGACTTATCATCGACCGAAAGTCCATTTCGATCTGCCTCCACCAGGATCATGCTATGCCCTTTGACCGGATCCACCTCTGAATTTGTCCTGCACAACACGCAGTAGAAACCCGCCAGGCCGCCGTTGATAACGCGCACCTTATCCCCATTGATCAGCCACGCATCACCATCCTTGGTAGCCGTTGTTGTCACAGAAATTCCAGTTCCGGTGCCAGTTTCCGAAAGTGCCAGGCCCGAAAGTATTTTTCCGTCAACAACCAGTGGTATGTATTTGTCCTTCAACTCACTGATGCCATAGCGAAGTAGACATTCTGCACCGTACCCGCCCATCATCAAGGCCGAACCGAATGTGGGATCCTTTCGACACAGCTCTTCGGCCAGCAGGCTGTTGTCAAGAACCGCCATACCGCCACCGCCATATTTTTCATCGAAATGGCTGCCAATAAATTCGAGTTCCGCAGCCATTTCCAAAATCTCATGGGGGAACATCTGTGCCTTTTCCAGTTCCATGGCAAGGTCTTTATCGAATTCACCCTTGGCAAAATCCCTCGCGGCTTTTTGAATCTCTTTTTGTGATTTTGAAAGCTTAAACTCCATTGATCATCTTTCCAGTATTTTTTTTGCTTACGTACTCGTTGTGCTTAGTAATTTCTCTATCCACAATTCCAGGTAATCCTTGTGTGCCTGTCGCACAATCGAGTCAAAATGCGACGAAACATGCTCACATCCGTAAAGTTTCTGTAGGTTATTATAAATATAAACAATAATAAAACTTCTGATTTTCTTGAGCGCCAGGAAAAATCCGAAAAGGATATATGATTCACTGGCTCACATTGGATCCTTTATGCACAGAAAGCACTCGTATGAAACTAAGGTAGCATGCATTTTTCCGATCTATGTAGGAATCCGGGATTTTAACAGGATGGAAAATCTGGTGATTCCTAACCGCTATAAGCTCACCATACGCATTTTTGCCCAACCGTCTTCAAAAGGGGTAATGTGATCGAATATAGCCGTGATCGATTTCCAGTACCATTCACCGCTTATCTTTACGTATTCTTCGTCGTATCTTCCTTGAAGCCATACTGCTTGGCTAGTTTGACGAAACGTGCAAGGTACGATCACATACCATTTTCCTGTAGCTGTTTCGCCATCCACTTTTATTATAGGGTTTGAGACCATGTGAGCGGAATAAGAGGGATAGGAATTTTCTTTTTATAGGCCAGAGTATGGTAAACATGGCGTTGTGTGTAAATATCCATGCTGATACAAGATGTTGTGTGGCTTTATTAGCCGGAATTCATCGGCAAGGGGGGCTTGGCCCCAAAAATCAGATGACACCGTTTGAGCACTTGAATAACCATCAAATTTTGTGTTTTTCCTGAAATTGGGATGCAATTTGGGTGTATGCCCAAGGCGTATAATTCAGACATTATTGGAGCCAGTTGTCGTTAGGTGGTAGCTGGGAATAGGCGTCATCGTAGGTGA
>JAFDDL010000335.1 GCA_019310865.1 Deltaproteobacteria bacterium
ATTCGCATGAACCCATCGCCCGATCCGCTCTTCACGCGGGTGAACCGTGAGTATATGCAACAAAATTGGCCAACTCATTATCGGCGAATGCAGGGTGCGGCAGAGGCCTTTGGGGAGGACCTTCTGTCGGACAAGTTCGATTTTAAAGAACTTTGGCAGTTCAGTGTACCCGGGTGTTCCAATATTTACTACCCAAATACGACAACGGCAAATGGTCACGCTGTGTTGAGTCGTAACTATGATTTGCCGGCTGGTGTAGAGCCAGTTTCCACAAAAGAACCCTATCTGATGGAAGCATATCCGGATGAGGGATATCCCTGCCTATACATGAGCGCCTATGATTTGCTCGGCTGCGCAACGGATGGGATCAATTCGGAAGGCTTGGTGGTCGCGCTGCTCGCAGATATCGAAACCGGATTGCCGTTTTCAGACCCGGAGTATCCTATCAATTGTTGTTATAATTATGGCGGCAGCATGGCCTCGGGTCCCGGCATCGGTTTGATGGCCATACAAATCCCCCGTTTCATACTGGAAACCTGCAAAGATGCCGAAGAGGCAAAACATGCACTGCTCACGGTTATGCATCATTATGAAGCCCAGCCGCTACAGTATATCGTCAGTGATCGGCATGGGAACGGGTTCGTTTTTGAGGGGTTGATGCAGGGAAACCTGCCGCGATTCCATGACTGTGGCGGTGCTCCGCTGCCGGTCACCAATCATTGCTTGAAACATTGCGAAACAGACTTGCCGCCCACAAGGCACCTTATGACATGGATTTTATCCGTGCAAACGCCGACTGTGTCGCGGCCGTATTACCAGTCGGTGAGGGGCAATATATCGGGGACGCCCCATCGCGAACCCTTTGGTACGGATATTATGATTTGGAAGAACGCTCACTGACGATTAACTATTTTCTCCGTGATACCGGTGATGAGGCAGCACCGGTGATCCACCGAACATCTGATCTTCATTTTCAATTGAAACTCTAAGTCTTATAGCAGTTACAAAACACCAGAGGATGTTAAAATGAGTGAAAAACCGAAGAAAGTGGGATTTTTTGGCATAAAGAATATCGCATTCCAGTTTTTAATAATGGCCTCGGGTGGCTTCGGCCTGTACTCTCAAGCCATTATCTTTCCGGCTATGATTAAAGCGGAGGGATGGGCTCGGGGATCGGCTTCCGTGGCGCTGACGCTAATGGTTTTAATCATGGGTGCCCTGGCTCCAGTAGTTGCCATATCCATTAATAGATATGGTAATAAAAAGACCCTGATGTTTGGGTTGATCGTCATAACAGTGTCGACAATTCTGCTGGGCACGATTGTCACTAAAATCTGGATGTGGACGCTTCTTTGGGGAATTATCGGACCGATCGGTTTTGCTTTCGGCAACTATATACCCATCATCGCAAATATTATGCTCTGGTTCAATATCAGACGAGCTTTGATGATCGGTATTGCAATGACAGGGCTCGCTGTGGGTGGTTTTGTAGCGCAGCCGCTTTGTACATGGCTCATCGTAATAACAGGATCTTGGCAAACCGGGTGGTTTGCGGCCGCAGTTGCCGGATTCATTGCTTTCATTCTATCCTTTTTTATTGTTGAAAAGCCTGAGGATATCGGACAGTTTCAAGACGGTCTTAATCCGGCTGAAATCGAATCGGAAGAAGACAGCAAGACAAGAACCCCAAAAACCTACCGCAGTTTGACAAATTGGCCTTTAAAGGAAGTATTGAAAACACCCGCTGTCTGGCTTCTAATATTCATTTGTATTGCTTATATGCAGGCATTAATGCTGATTATCACCCATGGTGTGCTGCACTTTACGGATATCGGATTTACACCGATGCAGGCTGCATCCGTTCTTAGTTTTATTATCCTGTGTTCCGCTATTTCCGGTCCACCCATGGGTGCACTAGGTGACCGAATCGAACCCCGGTGGGTTGTTAGCTTTGCCATGATTACACTATTGCTAATGCTACTTGGCCTATGGAAAGCGCCCAGTTTTGGATTTCTTATGGCTGTGGGACCTGTTTTCGGTTTTTGCTATGGAACGCTCCCGGTGATGACGATAGCCATCACGGGTAACTATTTCGGACCTGAATCATTCGCTAAAGTAAATGGTATCATTGGGCCGTTCGGAACTGTCGGTTCTGCAACAATACCAGTGGTTGCGGGTGCTGTAGTGGATAAAACGGGTAGTTACGATATAGTATTCATTATCGTTGGCTTCGTATTGCTGGGTGGATTTATCTGTGCGCTCTTGCTTAAACCACCCGTTCCACGTTTTAATGAGCAATACACTCAAAAAACTAGGGCTTCTGAAGCCTGAATGAAATTGTTCAAGAACCCCTTGTTTCTCAAATCAATTTGAGGAGGTTTTTCC
Organism: Deltaproteobacteria bacterium; assembly: GCA_019310865.1. Next base: position 2,386 of record JAFDDL010000335.1, read on the forward strand.
ATATGTATTTTCCAAGGACTTATGCAGTCGAAACGCCTGAAAAACCCGCCTATATAATGGCAACAAGTGGCGAGGTTGTCACATACGGTCAACTTGAAGAACGCGCCAATCGTTGCGCCCATTTATTCAGAAATTGTGGGCTGACAACCGGAGACCACATTGCCATTTTCATGGAAAACAATGTCCATTTTCTGGAAATCGTCTGGGCCGCCCGACGGACCGGGCTCTACTACACAACAATCAGCCGCCACCTCACAGTCGATGAGGTCGAGTACATCGTAAACGACTGCAGCGCAAAGATTCTACTGACATCTCATGCCATGGGCGATGTCGCCGGATCTTTAGTGGGCAGGATACCCAATGTGCAACACCGGATTATGGTTGATGGCGCCATCGCTGGATATGTCGCCTATGAAAACTTAGTGGAAGGATGTCCGAAAACACCGATTGCCGATGAAAACCAAGGGGCTGATATGCTGTATTCATCCGGTACAACCGGACGTCCAAAAGGAATAATTATAGAAGAGGTGGGTGATAATATCAATGAACCGCTAGAGCCAATCTGGCAGGAGTATTTTGGTTTTTTTGAATATAGTTCCGGTATGGTCTATCTCTCCACAGCACCCCTCTACCATACCGCCCCCTTACGGTTTGGCTTGATGGTTCATCAATATGGTGGAACGCTTATCGTCATGGAGCGATTCGATGCCGCCGAGTCGCTGTTTTTGATTGAAAAATATGGTGCAACCCACTCCCAGTGGGTGCCGACCATGTTTGTGCGAATGCTCAAGCTGCCCGAAGCTGAAAGAAACCGATACGATGTATCCAGCATGAAGGTTGCGATTCATGGGGCAGCACCCATTGCGATCCCCACCAAAGAGCAGATGATTGAGTGGTGGGGCCCCATATTCACGGAATATTACGGCGGGACCGAAGGAAATGGTGCGACCATGATTACGTCTGAAGAGTGGCTCAAACACAAAGGCTCGGTGGGTCGTGCCCTACTAGGTGAAGTCCGTATTCTCGACGATGATGAAAACGAGCTTCCTCCGGAAAAGGTAGGCACCATATATTTTTCCTCCGGAAATCCCTTCGAGTATTACAACGATCCTGAAAAAACGGCTGGGTCCAGATCTTCCAGTGGCTGGACGACCTTGGGAGACGTCGGCTTCGTTGACGCAGAAGGCTATCTCTATCTCACGGACCGCAAGGCGGACATGATTATCTCCGGTGGAGTCAATATTTATCCTCAGGAGGCGGAAAATGTTCTCATCATCCACCCCAAGGTGATGGATGTGGCGGTGTTTGGGATTCCCAACGAAGAATTCGGGGAGGAAGTCAAGGGCGTCGTGCAACCGAAAAACATGGCCGATGCCGGTTCGGAGCTGGAGGCCGAGCTCATCGCCTATTGCCAAAAGCATCTTTCCAAAATTAAATCTCCTAAAAGCATCGACTTTAAGGAAGCGCTTCCCCGAACACCCACTGGAAAACTTTTCAAGCGCCGTCTTAAGGAAGTATATTGGAATCGCACCGATGAAAACCGTAAATAGAGATTTAGATAAATTTTTCAATCCCAAAAGCATCGCAGTTGTCGGTGTTTCGAGCAAAGGGTTTAATTTCGGTGGTTCGAGTTATTTAAGCCGGATTTTGGAGTGTGGATATAAAGGAAGAGTCTATCCGATAAACCCAAAAGCCAAAGAGATCATGGGGATTCATGTCTATCCGAACCTGGAGGCCTTGCCGGAAGTCCCGGACCTGGCCATTGTGTCTCTGGCGGCCGGCCGCGTTCCCGGCCTGCTGGAAACCTGTGGACGAATTGGATTGAAACATATTCATCTTCTAACCGCGGGCTTTAAAGAAATCGGTACGGCCGAAGGATCAGCGCTGGAGGCCCAGCTTACCGACATTTCAAAGCAATATAATCTCATGGTCATCGGACCCAACTGTTTGGGTCCCTATTGTCCGCCTTCGGGTTTAACCCTCTATGGCGCAAGCCCGGGGCTGGCCGGCCCGCTGGGGATTATTTCCCAGAGCGGTGGGATTACCCAGCGCATCACCGAATATGCCTGTTCTCTGAACATGGGTATTGAAAAAGCGGTCAGTTTCGGTAATGCGGCGGTGCTTGACGCGTGTGACTATCTCGAATACTTTGCAGCAGATGAGAAGATCAAGGTCATCGCCATGTATTTGGAAAATGTTCGCGATGGCAGAAGGTTGCTGAACCTGGCCAAGGCAATCACCCCGGAAAAACCGATTGTTATGCTCCTGGGTGGCCGATCCGAGGCCGGGGCCCAAACAGTGGCTTCCCACACCGGGGCCATGGCCGGAAGTCATGCTGCGTGGGACGCTTTTTTCCACCAGGCAGGCGTGATGCGGGTGGAGAGCATGGAGGATTGGATGGACGCCATTCTCGCTCTGGGTCTTTTACCTAAACCGAAAGGAAAAGGTCTTTTCATCGGTAGTGGCGGTGGCGGTAAATGTGTCATCGCCGGTGACACGGCAGTGGCGGAAGGATTGGATGTACCGCGGCTGTCGGATACGACCATGAAGGCGCTCCGGAAAAAAATCGTGGACGTTGGATCCATTGTTGGAAATCCCCTTGACAGCTTCATAACCTGGGATGCAGCGCATCTTGTTGAAGTGCTTGAATTGATTGATAAGGAGCCGGCATGTGCGATGGTCGTTCTTGAGCATTTCGTGCCCAGAACCATTTACCATATTCAGGAGGGTCAGATACTCGATACAATACCTGCGATAATCAACTACTTGAAAACTAAAATAAACCAAAAGCCAACTGTCATCAGCATCGATTATGATACTGGTGATACGGATCTGGCTGTAAAGGGCGTTGAAACAAGGCGCCAATTCAGCAACGCGGGAATCCCTGCATACCCGTCGATCAGAAGGGCTGTAAGGGCACTGAGGCATTTATACCGTTATCATTCCCAGCGGCAAGGCAATACATAGTTGCCTGATCCGTTACATAAATAGCAAATTTGTTTTTATCAAAGGGAAGATAACGTTAAGAATTTGAAAGAGTTGTAATGGGAAGGAGAGGAGGTCGGAAATGGTAGAACAGTGGCCCATGGAACTGAGGAAAAAAATCAAGGCGGAAATCGAGGAAGTAATGGGTACGGGGGAGTTTTTCCTGCGCGCTGCTGATAAAGTGGAAGACCGGTTCGGGATGCGTCAGCGCATCGCCGGTACGGATGCCATCAGGAATTTTTGTAACGGCATCGGTGATGTCAATCCCGTGTATCGAAGCGTTGACTATGCCCGAAACAGCATACACGG
>JAFDDL010000336.1 GCA_019310865.1 Deltaproteobacteria bacterium
TCGTTCCTCGCTTACCTGCCAAAGTCCAGAACAAGCTACATTTCGCAATCCACGGCAAAACGGCCGCCGAGCTAATCAGGCAACGGGCGGACAGCAACAAAACCAACATGGGACTCACCTCATGGGAAAAGGCTCCTGGCGGCAAGATTGTAAAACCCGATGTATTCATTGCCAAAAACTATCTGGTCAAAGATGAACTGGCGTCACTGGGGCGTATCGTCAACGCCTATCTGGATCTGGCCGAGAAGCGCGCAAAGCGGAAAATTCCCATGACCATGGAAGACTGGGCCAAGCGGTTGGATATGTTTCTGGAATTTGACGATCGTGAAATTCTGCAGGACAGCGGCAAGGTAAACGCCAAACTGGCCAAGGCCCATGCCGAGAGTGAGTTAGAAAAATACCGTATTGTGCAGGACCAGCTCTTCGAGAGCGACTTTGACCGGGTGATCAAGCAGCTGGAAGAGAAAGATGAGTAAGAATGGCTGAAATGAACAGCAGACAGTTGGCGCGAACATGGCCATTTAAGCGTTACAAGGCATTTGAGCGTGAACTGCGGGATGCTGCTGCAGAATGGTTTTCCAACAAGGGATTGGCCACACATGCGAGAATGGGGTATTGCCTCAAATCCCATGATAGCTGGCCGCAAAATATTATTTGCACTGACGTGGCCGAGTATATCAGGCAAGAGCATGAACGGAATTTAGGTAAGGATTCTTTCCCGCTTCACAAGTACCTTCACCACGGCCTGAGCAGCCAGGCAATGGTTTTCAATCTTGTGGGACCATTGATTGTCAGAAAAGACCTCGAACCGCTGCGCGTAGCTATCGAGAAGGCAGGAATGCCCTGGCCGACCGGGGAAGTCACCGCTGGATTTGAGTATGACGACCGGGCGGTTTTTAACGAAGATTTCGGGCAGCCTACATCGATTGATCTGGCAATATCTGGGGAGACCGCAAGAATCTTCATCGAGGCAAAACTCGTGGAAAGGGAGTTTGGCGGCTGTTCTGTTTTTTCAGGCGGTGATTGTGATGGAAGGAACCCTATTTCGTATGGGGTTGACGGCTGCTACCTTCACCATATTGGACGAAAATATTGGGAGCGAATGAACGAGTTTGACTTCGGGGAGACTGCTTTCGCATCCGGGCCCATATGCTCTTTTATCAATTACTACCAGTTTTTCAGGGAGGTGCTGTTCTCGCTCAAAAAGGATGGCTGTTTCGTGCTCCTTCACGACGAGAGAAACCCCGCATTTCTGAAGGCTTCCAATGACGGAAAGGAGTCCGGCTTATGGCCGTTTCTCATGGAATCTGTGCCAGCTAAACATGCCACCAGTATCGGGAGAGTGACCATCCAACAGCTTGTCAGCGCGATTGATGAATCCGAACGCCATCATGGCTGGATCGACGAGTTCAAGCAGAAATACGGAATCGAATGAAAAGGTCAAATAGTTCGGACTTGAGTTACGATATCACCGCGTTTGATGTGCAAACGGGAATCGAGCCCACGTCCGTTCTCTGTTTGGGGAAAATGTGGAGAAAAGTATTTCCAGCAAGGGGACGTGGAGAATGGCGCATTGGGGCATCGCAACGCATTGTAAATCAATCTGCGGGAAATCCGTTGCATCCATTCTCTAATGCGTGTCTTTTGGATTTCGGAAAATTACGACAATGCTCGGGTTTTGTTTCATGAATCCTACAGATGTATTTATTCTTTTTTGGAAGCTTTCTCAACCATGGGCAACGGTTCACAGGTTCACCGGTCTTGGGGCTGATCCAAATATCGTTAAGGCCCATAAAAGAATCAACCCACTCCAAAATATCAGACCGATTTTCGCGCTTCCACCGTTTTACGTCATAATCTGAAACAGATGTCTGATAGGCATCGGGTAATTCAAGGCAACAACGGCCGCATTGGACGCACTTGAATTTTTCCATTTCAGTTTCAATCAGAAGCCCGGGTACACTTGTCTTTGGATGGTTTGAAACGCTTGCTCTCACCCATTGGATCTCGGAATAAACAGCAGCGATTATGTTCAACGGTTTTGAAATCACACGATCTATAAAAAAATCCACAAGGCCAGCGCCGTAATAGAAATTTTCTTTTCCATGAATTTTTATCCATAGTCCATTTCGTTTGTCAAAATCCAACGGATGAACCTTTATTGCATCTTTTCGCACCTCAAAATCTTCAAGTCGATCTAAAAGCGGCATAATTTCATCCCGACTCTTCGATTCAGATTGCATTAAAAGGGTATTTTTTAGCTCCTCGATGGCTTGGGGAATCGGAACGAATTTTAAATGTTTTTTGCTCATAGCACCAAAAAACTATATGGTTTCCAGTGTATAGCTCCGCGAACCGATACCCAGAAACTGGGCGTGGTCGAGCTGAATCTGCCAATCGACTTTCGGATAGATACCGGCGATCTTATCTTCCCCGGGCGCCAGGTGACTGGTGAGGCATGAGCCGGCCAGCCCCGGTTCCTGATTGACCAAGTCGATGGCAGCCTGGTCCATGGCAACCGGATCGGTTCCGGCCAGAATGCCGATATCCCGGACGATGGGAGCGTCGTTTGTGGGCAGGCAGTCGCAGTTGGGCGAGACCTGGGTGATAAAGGTGATGAAGAAGGCCTTTCCGGTCTTGTTTTGCAAGGCCCCTGCGGCATATTCGGCCATTTTTTCCTGAAACAGCATCATCGATGAATTCCACTGAACGCGGATGGCTTCGTTGGGGCAGGTGATGATGCATTGGCCGCAGCCGATGCAAATCTCGGGATCGATCCGGGCTTTTTCCGATTCCAATGTAATGGCCTTTGCACTGCAATGATCGACGCAGGTGCCGCAACCGATGCATTTTTTACGCTTTACCTTCGGAGAGATATCGGAATGCTGGGATAGCTTCCCCTTTCGTGAGGCGCAACCCATACCGATATTTTTCAAGCTGCCGCCGAATCCGGACAGCGGGTGTCCTTTGAAATGTGTGACCGCCACCAGGGCGTCGGCGTTTACAATATCGGCTGCGATCTGTGTGGATTTGAAATGTTTCCCGTCAATGGGGACCGAAACTTCGTTTGCACCGCGCAGGCCATCAGCGATAATAATTGGGGCCTGGGTTACGCTGTAGGCAAAGCCGTTTTCGATGGCGGCTGAAATATGAGTCGCTGAGGTGCTTCGGCGGCCCACATAAAGGGTGTTGGTGTCGGTTAAAAAGGGAACAGCACCAAGTCGTTTGATAGCGGAAACAATGCCTCGAAGAAAGACCGGACGAATGTAAGCGACATTTCCCGGCTCCCCGAAATGAAGCTTCACAGCGGTCTGATCCCTGGGCGAAACGATGCGGTCAAGTCCGGCTGCCGTGATGAGTCTTTCCAGCTTCGTTATCAGATTGTTCTGATACGTGGTGCGTAAATCCATGAAATAAACGGTTGACATGTTCAGGCTCCTGCTCCGTGTGTTTCGTATGCATTAGGGACTGCGCACGGGATTGTCAAGGTGCTTGAGGGTTTTTGACTTAAGTCAAAGAATATTCCCTACCGTTTTGATATGAAATATGATAAAGAATTTATTAACCATTTGCACCATCAGGGCACACCTTCCAACAGTGCCTAATTATGGGAGATAAATTGCCTGAAGATACTTTTCTGATTTTACGTGCATACATTGATTTAGGAGGCATCCATGCCTGTTTTCAGCTACCTGGCCTATCCTGTCCAAGGCGCAAAAGGACAATTGTACAAGGACCTGGCAGCAATGAAATATTGCGACGTGATGCCGTCGGACAATGTCGATGTCCTGCTATTGGTGACCGATACACCGGATGAGGACATTGAAAAGGAGCTGAAAGAGGCATTGGGCCGAATCGAATCGCTGCAGTCTTTGGGGATGGCCTTTGGGCATGTGGATGATTAGCCCCCCATTTGCATAAGACAACCATATCAACCATTTTATTATATTGTGAAAACCGAGGCATAAAAAGGAGCGGCAAATGAGCATTTCCAGACGAGCATTTATCAAATCCATGGCTGTAAACAGCGCAATGGCCGCTGCGGCGACCCTGTTTCCGGGGATCAGTTTCGGAAGCTGGGACAAGACCGACATGGGCGCCGGATCGATTGTATGGAAAAAGGCGCCGTGTCGTTTTTGCGGTACGGGATGCGGCTTGCTCATCGGCACCGCCGGTGACCGCGCCGTGGCCGTCAAAGGCGATCCCAATTGTTCCGTCAACAAGGGACTGTGCTGCGTGAAGGGATATCATTCCGTCCAGATCCTCTATGGCAAGGATCGCATTCAAAAGGCCCTGGTGCGCAAAAATGGAAAGCTGGTTGAAACCCCCCTCCAGGAAGCCCTGGATCTGGTGGCCGCTAAGATGAAAGAGAGCATCAAAACCCACGGCAAGGATTCCGTCGCCATGTATGGTTCGGGCCAGTGGTCCATTGCCGACGGGGATGCCGCTTCCAAGCTGTTCAAGGGCTGTATCGGCACCAATAATGTTGAAGCAAACGCCCGCCTCTGCATGGCCAGTGCGGTGACCGGCTTTCTAACCAGTTTCGGCCTGGATGAGCCCATGGGGTGTTACGAAGACATTGATCATGCGGATGTCTTTGTCACCTGGGGCAACAATATGGCTGAAATGCATCCGGTTTTGTTCTCCAGAATGCTGGCCAACCGAAAAAGCAAGCAACATGTTCGCATCATTGATTTCGCCACCCGTACCACTCGCACCAGCCAAGCCTCTGACCGCTCCATTCTGTTCAAACCCCAGACCGACCTGGCCGTGGCCAACGCCATCTGCTACGAGATTATTCAAAACGACTGGGTCAATCGAGATTTTGTCAAAAAGCATGTCTCTTTTCACAAGGGCAAGACGAATATCGGCTACGGCACCGAAGACCATTTTAAATTCAAGGACAAGGCGGAAACGGTTAACTTCAAGACCTACAAAGCTTTCTTGGATGACTACACCCCGGAGAAGGTGGAAAAGATTTCCGGGGTGCCCGCCAAGGATATCAAATACCTGGCTTCACTTTACGGC
>JAFDDL010000337.1 GCA_019310865.1 Deltaproteobacteria bacterium
ATTTAGAGAAGTTAAACATTATTATCATGAAGGGGTTACCGCACGGGAAGGGATTGAACTGTAAGACGCGGTTATACTGAGGTAGCCCTTGAGATTATCCATCTTTTCCTGAATGACCACAGGATCGGCCATGTCAAGCGAAAGGTCGAACTCGTGCAACGTTTAGATGGCCTTTTCCGTGTCCATCCGTGCCGGCGTTGTTTTTTAGAGCCTCCTTCTTGCCCCCGTCGGCTAAAGGCTCAATCGAATGCATCACTTCATTTAACTTCCGATTTTCGCAGATGACACATTAAATCTTCCACCAAATGAGTAGGAAAAAATTTATCTATCAATCCTGAAACGTAAATATCAAAATGTGTCTGTCCATGAAAGTGAAGTTAAACTTAAGGGCTGCAGTAACACATTCCGTCAAATTTCGGTAAAAGATCATGGCCGAAACAAGCCCACATTTATTATAACCAACGACAAGGCTTTGTCCATGAAGGATATCTTGGAGGTCTATGCCAAACGATGGTGTATGGTAGTTGAAAAATTACAAAAACCGTTTCAAGTTCCATGGCTTTCCGGTAAAACCGTGGAGATAGTCTGGACCGCTTGATTGGGGTGTTAATTCGACGATTATATTTGCTGTGAAAATCGGTGTTAAAGGAAAACGGATATTGGGGGGGAACTTCAGATTATAGGGATGCTTTGTTTTTAATTGACAAAGCAATGTTATTTATATAATCTTGAGTGAGTGCTCAATTAAGATTGCAACATTGTGTTACCAAGCCTCCTAAAGGGATGAGTATTGCCATGGAACGTAAAGATGAAATCATAGCTGCTGCCACCGAACTTTTTGCAGAAAAAGGCTATTCCGCTACCCCTACATCCGCCGTGGCGGAAAGGGCCGGAGTCGCAGAGGGATTGATCTTCCATTATTTTAAAAACAAATTGGGAGTTCTGACACACATTTTTTCCGATTTTGCCGATGTGTATCTCGATGGTATGGAAAAGGCCATGGACAGCGCCGATGACGGCCTGAATGCTCTTTTAGCAACCATTCGTTTTCATTTTAAAATTGTATCGGAACAGCTGCCCGAGAGTACTGTTATCCTCCGCGATCTTCCCCAGGAGCTTATCACAGTAGAATCGGAAAGCGGATCGATTGTAACCGAAAAGTCACTAAACCAATTTCACCTTACAGAAAAATGCATTAAGCGGGGTCAGAAAGACGGTTCCATCAGGGATGTTCCAGCAGATGAATTTGCTCATATTATCGTTGGGATGCTCAGAGGGGTGAGCCGGTTGAAGTTTCAAATGCCGGGGGATTTTGTACCTCCTGACTTTTGTCCGAGTGTTATTGATTTTTGCCGACAAAGTCTCAGTTCAGACAATGTAACAGAATGAAATTACAACTGACCAGCAACCATATAAAATTGTCACTCCTGATGTAGCCTAAAGAGGTGGCGCAATATCATGGGAAAGCGTACCCAGTATCATATTATTTTGTCGGCAATTATTTTATGTGTCGCACTGTTACAGGGATGTATTATCCTGTCCCCGAGTTTAGGCGATCACAGGGCGGTAAATGATGACGGGAGCGCTTTAAATGATATAAATCTGGTAAAAACCCAAGGCTTGTCCTCCCCCGGGAATTTAATAAAGTCATATCCGCCACTCAAAGGACCACTATCTCTGGACGAAGCCGTCAGCATGGCCCTTCTTCGTAATCAGCGAATCCGGATCGCCCTTCGCAATGAAGGAATTGCCGACGATGCCTTGGCCCAGGTCTTTAGCCAATATTATCCGTTTATTGAAATCAACGGCGGCTTTACCAGCCGGGATAACGATCCGGGCCTGTCAGACCCTAAATCAGGGCGAATACAAATTAGCGGTGAACGAGAGGTCTTTTCCGGTTCGATTTTTGCGAATTACTTACTGACGGATTTCGGAGGACGGTATTTTCGCTTAAAGGGTGCTCAATTGGACGCGGCCATTGCCCGCATTGTTTCTTTGGATGAATACAGGAAAGTCACATATGAAGTAACTGAATCCTATTTTAATTTGCTGAAAGCCCGGCATTTTTATGACGTGGCTGAAGGTTCCAACCGCTTATTTGCTAAACAGCTTCAAGTGTCCCGGGACCTTTATGATAACGAAATTGTAGCTAAAAACGATGTTCTTTCAGCGGAGATTGGCCTTGCCAATGCCCAGCAGGCATTGGTTACAGCAAAGAACAACATTGCGATAACAAAGGCAATATTGAATTACATTCTGGATCTGGACATCGACCACCCCACTGAAATCGAGGATGTGACAGCTCCCCCCGATGTTTCCTTGGATTATAGGAGATTGTTGCTCTTGGCCATCGATCGCCGTCCTGAACTGATGCGGCTTCGCAGCGAAAAAAACAAGGCTGAGGCCGTACTGAAAGCAACAATATCGGAATTTGCCCCCTCCATTGTTGCCAGTGCCGGCTACCGGACCACTTCTGACGAGTATCCGCTCAACAAAGACTATGTATCGGCAGGGATCTTCTTTAAGTGGGATATCATCAAAGGCGGGAAAATTCCGGCCCGCATCCGACAAGCCCGGCGGTTTGTCGAGCAAGTTGAAGATCGAATCGCGCTCCAGGACAGTGCGGTGGCCCTGGATGTGAAAACCGCATTTTTGCGGGTGGATGAAAATCGGAAAAATATTACGGTGGCTGAAAAAGCCGCTCTTCAGTCAGAAGAAAACCTGCGTATCTTTCAAGACCAGTATCACTACAACATCGTGTCAATCACCGATGTTCTGGCAGCCCAAAGTTCACTGATACGAAGTCAATTTAATTATTATACAACCTTGTATGATTACCACCTTTCACTGTCTCGGCTGGAAAGTGCGATTGGGACACGAATTTTTTCAAAAGCCGGAAACGGCGAGAAGGAAAAATAATCATGAAAAACCGTATCACGTTAATCGAAACCGTTATTTTATCGGTTTATATCTATATCGGTATCCTTGTATTTTCCGGATTCGTTTGTGGTTATGCGATGGCACAAGAAAACGAATTGGCCGTTCCTGTGGAGGTGGTTACGCCTGTACGTCAAACAATGGAACAATTCACTGAGATTACAGGCACTTTCGAAAGCATCGAAAAATCGATTTTAAGCGCTCGTGTGACCGGCGCCCTCGTTGAATTGATGGGAGATGAGGGGGATCGTGTACGAAAGGGAGCGTTGCTGGGTCTTGTGGATCCGTCCGACTACGAGCTGTCATTGACGCTTAGCAAGCTAACCCTTGAAAATACACGGGCGCATGTGCGCAAAGAGCAGGCAGAGGTCCAGCGTGCAACAACACACCTTGAGACCATGAAGGCTGATTTGAAACGGATCAAAGGTGTCTTCGAGAAAGGCTCATTCCCTAAACAGAGACTGGATCACGCACAAAACGCCTACGAGACCGCCATGGCTGCATATACCAAGGCGAAAATTGCTTACAGCGAAGCAAAAACAAAAGTAAACATTCTGGAGACCCAGGTAAAAATCGCTGAAAAAAAGGTAGCAGACTGTCAAATCACTGCTCCTTTTGACGGGGTTGTCACCTGTCGCCATGTCTACATCGGGGAGTGGATGGTGCCGGGAAAACCCGTTTTCACACTGGAATCCGACAATCCAATTGAGATAAAAGCTCATATTTCCGAGGTTTATCTGGAAAACCTTTCCGTAGGCATGCCCGTGAGTGTAACGGTAGACGGTGTTTCCGCGCCCTGCAATGAATCGGTAAAGACTTGCGATGCCGTTTTGTCGGAAATTGCGCCGGTTGCAGATGCCAAGAGACGAACCATCGAAATCACCGTCAGCATGGAAAATGCGGATTTCAAGCTAAAACCTGGGCTGTATGCCAGGCTGCGGGTAATATTCAACCGATCACCGGACACCCTGACGATTCCAAAAAGCTGCATTTTAAATAGACTAGGCCTCCCTTATGTTTTTGTCGCCAATAGCGACACAGCGCATTTACGCCGAATAAAAACCGGACTTGCCGAAGGCGAAATGGTTGAAATCTTATCAGGTCTTTCTTCGGATGCCAGAGTGGTTTCATCTGGCCACAAAAGACTCCAGGGCGGCGAAAGGCTCAACATTCAGAATCAAGAGGCGAAGTAAATGGTTTTATCCGACACAGCGCTGCGGCGGCCTATTGCAACCAGCACGGTCGTTTTTGCCTTGATGATCATCGGCCTTTTCACGTTTAATCGTATCGGGATCGACTACTTCCCGAGGATCGATTTCCCCTACATCACTATCCACACGGTCTACCCCGGAGCGGGGCCCCAGGAAGTGGAAACACTGATCAGCAAAAAAATAGAAGATGCCGTCAGTGAGGTGGACGGGATCAAGTACATTCGATCCGTATCCATGGAAAATGTATCCCAGGCGTTTATCGAATTTGAACTGGGCACCGATATTGATTTTGCCGCCATAGACGTCCGTGAAAAGATCGACACCATTATCAGCGATCTTCCCGATGATGCGGAAGATCCGGTGATTCTAAAGGTGGATGTCAATGCTAAGCCTGTCATGAATCTGGTCTTACACGGCGACGCATCCATAGGCGTGCTTTATGACCTGGCAGACCGTAAGCTGCGCGACCGGCTCTCGCAAATACCCGGTATGGCAAGCGTCAACATCATAGGCGGTAAACGAAGGGAGATCCAGATCCTCGTGGACGGCGTTCGTCTGGCTGCTCACGGATTGTCCATTTTGGATGTGATGGCTGCTGTGGGCAGGGAAAATATAGATTTGCCAAGCGGTCACATCACGGAAAGCCGGGTTGAATATACCGTTCGTTTTGAGGGAGAGTTTGAGCGTGTGGCGGATATCGCCCAAGTTGAAATCCCCTTGATATCGGGCCGGGCGATTAAACTGACGGATGTGGCGAAAATCATAGACGATTTTGAAGAACAACGAATCGTTTCCCGTTACAAAGGCAGGGAATGCGTCACGTTAAGACTGAAAAAAAAGGCGGAC
>JAFDDL010000338.1 GCA_019310865.1 Deltaproteobacteria bacterium
ACCATGATACGCGAATTCGCTTTCGGGTCGACGGTAATTGTCAACTTTACCGCACCATACCGGAAAGGTACAAGGATGCGGTGATTTCGAGAGTGAAAATTATGTCTGATCTGGATATTTCAGAAAGGCGCCGTCCCCAGGATGGGAAAATACGGTTTCGCCTGCTTCGCGATAAATCGGTGGAATTACGCGTGGCAACCATACCGACCCAGGGGGGAATCGAGGATGTGGTCATGCGTATTGTCTCATCTGGTGAACCGATGCCCCTCGAAGCGCTTCATTTTTCCAAACGCAATTATGACGAGTTTCTTAAAGCCATCAAGATGCCGTATGGTGTTATCTTTGTCTGCGGTCCAACCGGAAGTGGCAAAACAACCACCTTGCATGCAGCACTTCAAAATATCAATAGAATCGATAAAAAAATATGGACCGCCGAAGATCCAGTGGAAATCACCCAAACCGGTTTGCGACAGGTTCAGGTCCGACCCAAAATTAAATTCGGGTTCAGCGAGGCGCTTCGAGCGTTCCTTCGGGCAGATCCGGATGTCATTATGATCGGAGAGATGCGCGATCGTGAGACAACCCGAATTGGCATCGAGGCGTCCTTGACCGGTCATCTGGTTTTATCCACCCTCCATACCAACAGTGCCCCCGAGTCGGTGTCGCGTTTGCTTGATATGGGAATGGACCCCTTTAATTTTGCAGATGCCGTCATTTGCATACTCGCCCAGCGTCTGGTGCTCACGCTCTGCAAATCATGCAAACGTCCCGATCAACCGAATCCCGATGAATTGCGAGAACTGATTAGAGAATACGGCCACGAGGCATATGAACGACATCGAGACGAACTGCATTCGACGAACCTGCACCTGTATCGCCCGGTGGGATGCCGCCGGTGTAACCAAACCGGGTATCGGAATCGGATGGGCATTCACGAACTTCTGGTGGGCAGTGATGCGATCAAGAAAATGATTCAGAGCAAAGCGCGGGTGGATGAAATTCGACAGCAGGCTGTCCTTGACGGTATGACAACCTTGAAGCAAGATGGGATTGCCAAAATATTTGCCGGTTACTGCGATTTAATTCAGGTCCGAAAGGTTTGCATCAAATAATCATCTAAGCCCAATAATTGAAAACTGCGCTTTTTTATTGCCAATCACCTAAAATATCTGTAAATTCAAGGTTCAATTTTGGTAAGGCGAGGGAGCATCACCTGTACCGGTGCTCCTCGGGGTGTCTATCGGCCATGCTCATGGCCGATGACACGGTTACATTGACGGTTTTTAACATTGTATTTTAGAGCGTACCCTCATGGCGAAACCCGAACCAGCAAGAAAACCCATACCGATGTCGGCCGGAAAGGCCAAGAAGTCGAGTCTTCAAGCAACCATTCGTGACCAATCCGGTGCCGGCAAAACTAAAATCGGGGAGATTCTTTCAAAGGAAGGGTACATTACAAAATTTCAGCTTGAAGAGGCGCTTAGCTTCCAAAAAAAACATAATGGTCGCCTGGGCAGCATTCTCCTTCGACTCGGGTATATCGATGAGGCGACCATTGTCAATGTGTTGAGCCGTATTTATAATTACCCGGCCGTTATCATCTCCAAAATCGACCCCGACCCCGATGCATTGTCCCATGTGTCCTACGAAGTTGCCAAAAAATATATGGCCTTCCCCATCCGGTTGGAAGGGGACGAATTGACCATATCCATGATGGAGCCCACCGACACCACCGCGGTGGAGATGCTTCAAACCGAGGTTCAGAAAAGCCTGGAAGTGACCATTTCATCGGAAAAAGATATCATCGATGCCTTTCGGAATCATTACCGTATCGATGATGCGGAATATGAATCGTTTTTCGAGGAAAAAAAAGGATTCGATGACGAAGAAGATATCAAACTGACCGGGGTCGATGATTTCGGGTCACTGGTTTCAGAAGCGATGGAGGATATCGAGCTCTCCACACCTTCCGATTCCATAGATGATACTGCGGACCAATATTCTGCATCCGACGGTCCCATCATCAAACTGGTAAACGGCATCCTGATAACCGCCATTAATGAGGGCGTCAGCGACATTCACATTGAACCCTTTGAATATTCCCTTCAGGTCCGGTACCGGCTGGATGGGGCGCTGTTCAAGTCAAAGAATTTCCCCGTTTCCATCAAGAACGCGATGACGTCAAGGATAAAAATTCTATCCGGTCTTAATATCGCCGAGCGACGCGTTCCTCAGGATGGTCGGATCAAGCTGAAAATGGGCAAACACAAGGCCGTCGATTTTCGAGTCAGCACGTTGCCCACCCTCTTTGGCGAAAGTACGGTTATGCGTATCCTCGACAAGGGCGCCTTAAATGTCGATCTGACGAAAATGGGTTTTGAGGTGGAAACCTTTGATGCGCTCAAACGCTGCATCGACCGGCCCTATGGATTGCTTTTGGTGACCGGTCCCACGGGAAGCGGAAAAACCACAACCTTGTATTCGGTTCTAAATCGCCTGAATACGGAAGATATCAAAATTCTCACGGCAGAAGATCCGGTTGAATTCAACTTCAAAGGAAGTAACCAGGTGAACGTTCGGGACGAGGTGGGAATGACCTTTGCCGCAGCCCTGAAGGCGTTTTTGCGCCAAGACCCGGATATTATTATGGTGGGCGAAATCCGGGATCATGAAACCGCCGAGATTGGCATCAAAGCGGCCATGACCGGCCACCTGGTTTTCAGCACCTTGCACACCAACGATTGTCCCTCGACAATTGGACGGCTTGTGGACATTGGCATTCCATCCTACATGCTGGCTTCTTCGGTAACCATGGTGCTCTCCCAGCGCCTGGCCCGCCAATTATGCACCAAGTGCAAGGTTGATGTAACCGCGGATTACGATCCGGACGATTTGATACGGGCCGGCTTTACAAAAGAGGACATTCCGGACTTGAAGCTCTTCGGGCCAAACGGTTGCCCGGATTGCAAAGGATCCGGGCATAAAGGCAGAACCGGTCTTTATGAACTCATGGAAGTAACCGATGAAGTGTCAAAGGCGATAAACGCAAATGTTCCGGAAGATCAGCTTCGGAAAACGGCTATCAATGAAGGCATGGTGACACTCCGGGAAGCCGGACTCATTAAAGCCCGGCAGGGGATAATTTCGGTTGAAGAGGTGTTGAAACGAACCGTCGTCACGAAGGAGGCGCTGCCGGCATATCTGATAACCCCGGACGTGGAGCGTTACGAGGATAAGGATGTCATTATTCGAGAGGGAAACAATGACATCGATTTTTTCAGACTTGTCCAGGGAGCCCTCATCGTCGTGAAAGAGGGTAAAAAGATTGCCGAAATCGTCGAGCCGGGCGATTATTTTGGCGAAATGTCCGCCGTTACCGGCGAAGCGCGGTCTGCTTCCATTATCTCAAAGGGCAGATCGGTCATCAAGCGCTTTCCCGGAGATAAATTGTCCGAACTCATGGAAAAATACCCGGATGTGGGTCGACATCTGTTTGAGATTATTGCAACACGTCTCCACCGCGCCAATGAAATCACTGTTAATCTAATTAACGAGAGACTTCAAGGGCGCTAAAAGTGAATTCAGACCCTCATCTTATGTCCAATGGCGGCGTTCTCGCATTTTTTCAATCCTTGGAATAGGCTGACTATGCCTGCGGTTGAAAAAAAGCTGCGGCCTTGCCCTTGAACATAAGCTAAGGGTCTGAATCCACTTTAAGGTTTTGTAGCAACAACGTAATTATCGATTTGGAGAAACGTAATTTGTCGGAATTTATGAAAAAACTAAAATCGGTTCTCACAGAGGCACGGCTTTATCAAAGTCAAGGCCTCCTGAATGAGGCGTGGGAAAAATACGAAGCCGCTCGATCTTTGGTGCTTTATAGCAAATCGGTTAAAAAGAAATCGATCCTTCTTGATGGAATCGATAAAAAGCTCAAAAGTTTGGGCGCTGTCGTAAACAAGGTCGAAAAAAAAACCGCTTTCACGGAAATATCTCCCAAAGATAAAGATCTCATCAAACGCCTCTTTTCATCTGCCAATGGCGATGACGAGGCCAAAGCGCTTCTGGAAGGAGCCGTTGCACTAGCAAAATTCGGACAATTCGATCGTGCCATCCATGAGTTTGAAGAGCTGCTTCCAAACCCGCATTTCCGAGTAACTGTGGCCAAATATATTATGCGCTGCCATCGGGCGATCGGAATGCTTCACGATCCGGTGTCTCAGTACCATAAATGGGTTTCCAACAGCCCTTTTTCCGAAGAGGAAATTGAAGAGATATCCGTATTTCTCCAGGAGGCATACGGCATCGATACGGATGCCGAGTCCGGCCCGATGGGAAGACAAGTTGGCGCGTTGACTGAACCCGGGTCAAAAAGGCCCCAGTCAGCATCTGCTTCCGGTGATAAAGACGAAACGGCCAATGAACAACCCCCCGAGTATGATCCCTATGAAGACGAGTATGTCGATATTCTGCAAACGCTTAAAAACACCGACGCACAGAATATCGAACCGCACAATGACGCCGACGATTATGTGGATGCAATTGAAATGCCGAATCATAAACAAACCTTGCGGTATGATGATATCGAAAAAGATACGGTTTCCGACTATGTCGATTATATCAGCGCGGTGAGGGTGCCCGGTGATAGTGGCTCAGGGAAAGACGCTTCAACTGAGCTGCCGGTGAATCTTCAGAACGGCAACGAGGTGAATTTGATTGTGCCAAAAACCCAGATCAATGCCATGAAGCGATTGAAAAAGGGGGCTCGGATCGAAAATTTATCGCTCGTATCCCCCATCTCGATGTCCACCGGATCAGGGCTGGTTACATCTGTTGTGAGAATCGATCAGGGGCCTCACAAGGGGGCTTTTAGTGTAGATATCAAAATTATTAATTAGCGGCGGCGCGCCTGAATTTGTCGAGCTGATCCTCATAATATTT
>JAFDDL010000339.1 GCA_019310865.1 Deltaproteobacteria bacterium
CCGTAATGCGGGCGCAGTTCCAGAATGGATCCGGTGTCCGCCATCGTTTCGATGACCGATCTCACTTTATATATCCGGAGTCGATTCTCAGGAACGATTCGACGCAGCATCCGCTGGTCTGCGCATTCCCACTGCTCGATCGGCCCCTGGAAATAGGACAGGTACTGCTTGGCCGCGCGCACTGCTTCGGCCTCGTCTTTTACGGCGATGTCCACCACACCGTTGGGAACCTGCACCTTAATCGGTCCGATATCCTCAGGACGGAACACACCAAGCCCCCCCCCTTCTATCATGGCCGGACCTCCCATACCGATGTTGGAATTCTCCGCGGCAATCACCACGTCGCAGCAGCCCAGTAATGCCGCATTTCCCGCAAAACACCGGCCCGAGTTGATTCCCACCAGCGGCACAAGGCCGCTGAGTTTTCCAAAGAGGTGAAAGGTCATAACATCCATCGCTGCTACAGCAGCAGCATCGGTGTCCCCCGGGCGCCCGCCGCCCCCCTCGGTGAATATCACAAGCGGGGTGCGCAAGCGCTCGGTGAGTTCGAACATGCGATCATGTTTTTTATGGTTCATTATGCCCTGGGTGCCGGCTAGAACCATGTAGTCGTAAGACATAATGGCGCAGTGGGCTTTTTCTTCGTCAAAGTGCTCTCCATTGACCTGGCCCAATCCGGCGACAAAGCCGTCTGCCGGCGTATTTTGGATTAAATCCTCCAAAGAACGCCGCCGTCTCTGGGCGGCAATGGCCAGCGAGCCATACTCCACGAATGTCCCGGGATCACACAGGTCTTCGATATTTTCACGTGCAGTGCGCTGTTCCCTTGCCCGTCGCTTGGCTACGGCCTCGGGCCGGGCGGCATCCAGGGTGATTTCATGGCGTTTGTACGCCTCCGCAAGATCGTCCCGAAGTTCGTCCAGGTCGAACGCTTCGATCTCATCTTTTTCCGATGCATCCGCCTCGCCAGGCTCGATCACTACCAACGGATGGCCCTCGTACACCGTGTCGCCCGTTGCCACTTCCACTTTGACAATCAAACCATCGACCTCGGCCTGGATCACGTGCTCCATCTTCATGGATTCCATGACCATAATCTGCCGGCCCTTACCCACCCGGTCGCCCTCGCGAATATCGATACTCACAATGGTACCCTGCATCTGGGATCTCATCACGATGGCATCGGCCAAGTCCATCATATCGAAATCCGCCATTGTATCTTCGATATGGAAGGCCTCCGTCTGTTCTACCGGTTCGGTCTCGGATGATTTACCGTAATCCAGCACAGCCAAGGGATCTGTGTCATCCATCCTGGCGCCGGCCCGGGTTCGCTCTTTTTCCTGATCAAAAAAGAGCTTGGGATGGGCCGTGGTATCGATTTCGGCAAGGACATCCATGTGATCATCCACAAAACGGGTGTGGATCCTGTTGGCAATAAAATCCGGGTGCTGGAGAATGCCCTGCAAAAAAGGGATGTTGGTGCGCACGCCTTCGATTCTGAATTCACAAAGCCCGCGATAGGTTTTGGCCATGGCGTCGGCAATGTCCGACGAGGTGGCATGACAAACCAGCTTGGCCAGCAGGGAATCAAAATTCGGATTGGTACGATACCCCGCATAACCATAGGTGTCGGTGCGAATCCCCCGGCCGGAAGGTGCCTCAAATGCCGACAACGTGCCACCGGAGGGCCGGGTGTTGCCCTGGGTATCCATGGTCTCCGTGTTGATGCGCACCTGAACAGCAAATCCCCTGGGCTGGGGGATATCTTCCTGCAAGAGTCCCAGGTCGGAAAGGGAACTGCCCATGGCCAGCTGCAACTGGATTTTCACCAGGTCCAGGCCGGTGACCTCCTCGGTAACCGTGTGCTCCACCTGCAGCCGGGCATTGGCCTCCATGAAGGCATAGTGGTTATGGGCATCCATCTTGGTCGAATCGACCAGAAATTCAAAGGTGCCGGCATTGCGGTACTGGACCTTTTTTGCCAACCGCACGGCATCCCCGGTGATTCGGTCGCGCAGCTCAGAAGGCAGTGCCGGACAAGGGGCCATTTCAATCAGATTTTGATGCCGCCGCTGGATACTGCATTCGCGCTCCCACAAGTGGGTCACGGCTCCGGATCCGTCGCCGATGACCTGAACTTCAATATGTCGGGCAGGGGTAATGAGCTGCTCCACATAAACCTCGTCATTTCCAAAGGCCTGTTGGGCTTCGGATCGACAGCGGGTGTAAGCTTCTTTCAGCTCGTCAAGATGGTTTACGGGTCGCATCCCCCGGCCGCCGCCGCCGGATACCGCTTTGATCATAATCGCAGCGCCGCTGCCCAGGGACGATAAAAAGTCTGCGGCTTCGGCCAGGGTGACTGGATCCGACGTCCCTGTGATCACCGGCACCCCGCACGTTTCTGCCAGGGCCCGGGCCCGGGCTTTGTCTCCGAACAGCGCCAAGGTTTCCGAACGGGGCCCGACAAATGTGATTCCTTCCGCCTCACATCGCCGAGCAAAGTCGGCGTTCTCACTTAAAAAACCGTATCCCGGATGAATCATACCGCAGCCATTTTCCTTGGCAACGGCCAGAATCTGCTCAATGTCCAGATAGGCCCGGGTACCTTTTCCCTCCAGACAATAGGCCGTATCCGCCCTGCGCACATGGAGCGAGCGGGCGTCATCCTCCGGAAACACCGCAGCTGTGCAAAAACCGAGTTCGGCGGCCGCCCGAAAGATACGGACGGCAATTTCACCTCGATTCGAAACCAAGAGTTTATTGTTCCGGGTTTTCACTTGAACTATCTCCCAATCTTATTTGTCGGTTAAATGCAGCGATTCACGGACAACATCCTTCCAGGCAGTTCTAGTAAGGCGTAAAGTCCTTGAAGCCTTTCCCCGCCTCAGCAAGCTTTACCAGCAAGCCGGCCGGTTTCCATTCCTCCCCGGCCTGGGCTTCAAATTCCCGGATGGCTGCAAGCACCTTGTCCAGACCTAACTGATCGGCATAATACATGGGGCCGCCGCGATAAACAGGCCACCCGTAGCCGGTAACCCAGATAACATCAATATCACCGGGGCGGATGGCGATGCCTTCTTCCAGGATCTTAGCCCCTTCGTTGATCATGGGATAAATGCAGCGGGCCAGGATCTCCTCGTCGGAAAATTCTCTTTGCAGTAAACCGGCTTTTTCTGAAAACTCCCGGAGAACCTTTTCGACCACCGGGCTAGGTTTTGGAATCCGGCTGCCCGGATCGTAATCGTAGAACCCGGCACTGGTTTTCTGGCCGCGCCTGTCCATTTCACAAAGCACGTCACGGATGGTCTCGCTGTTGGAAGTTTCCTTTTTCCATCCGATATCCAGGCCTGCCATGTCAGCCATGGCAAATTGCCCCATGGGAAAACCGAAATCAAACAACACCTTGTCCACCTGATGCGGCAGGGCGCCCTCCAGTAGCAATTTACCGGCCTCACGACCCCGTCCGTGCAGCATGCGGTTGCCCACAAAGTAAGGGCAAACGCCAACAAGCACCGCCACCTTGCCGATCCGTTTGGACATGGCCATGGCGGTTGCAATGACGTTTTTGGCCGTCTTTTCGCCCCGCACCACTTCGATCAGCCGCATGACATTGGCCGGACTGAAAAAGTGCAGCCCGATAACGCTTTCCGGCCGCCCGGTGACGGCGGCAATCTCGTTGACATCCAGGCCCGAGGTGTTGGTGGCCAAAATAGCCCCCGGCTTGCAAAACCTGTCCAGTTTGGCAAACACCTCTTTCTTGAGGTCCATATTCTCAAAAACCGCCTCGATGACAAGATCGGCATCGGCAACATCTTCGATGCAAAAGCTGCCTGAGATGAGGGCCATGCGGTCATCGACATCCTGCCGGGATATCCGGCCTTTTTTGGCGGTGTTCTCGTAGTTGCGCCGAATGATGCCCAACCCACGATCGAGTGCTTCCCGGCTCACTTCGATCATGGTGACCGGTATGCCGACATTGGCAAAATTCATTGAAATCCCGCCCCCCATGGTCCCGCCACCGATAACAACCACCTTGCCGATGGGTATCTCGGGCGTATCCTTGGGCACATCCGGAATCTTGTTGGCCTGCCTTTCGGCAAAGAATATAAAGCGCTGTGCGGCGGATTGTGGGCCGTTCATCAGCTTTACGAATTCTTCATGTTCAAAGTTGATGCCCTCCTCAAAGGGCTTGTCGACGGCTGCTTTCACGCACTGAATGCAGGCCTCGGGAGCGTCGAATCCCCTGATGCGACGGGCCATGGATTTTCGGAAGTTGGCGAAAATTTCAGGCTTACCCCGGGCAGCTTCGACTTTTTCATGCTTCCGGCTCAGCAGCGGAAGGGGGCGCCCCTCGGCCACAATTTTCTCGGCAAAGGCCACGGCGCCGTCTGTCAAATCACCGTTCACGATCTCGTCGATCAAACCGATTTCAAGAGCTTCCGCACTGCCAATAGGCGCCCCGCCGACGATCATCTCAAGGGCTTTCTCCGGGCCCACCAGACGGGGCAGTCTCTGTGTACCACCACCGCCCGGCAGAAGGCCTAGCTTAACTTCCGGCAAGCCGAATTTGGCCGAAGCGACCGCCACACGATAATGGCAAGTCAAGGAAACTTCCAAACCGCCGCCCAGAGCGTTCCCGTGGATCGCCACAATCACCGGCATGTCGGTGCTCTCAATTTTTTCAAATATCTCGCTTGAATGCGGCGGCTTAAACGGCTTGCCGAATTCGGTGATGTCCGCACCGGCGATGAAGGTTCTTCCCCGGCATACAATCACAACAGCGCCGATTGCACTATCATCCATGGCCATTTTCAGGCCATTGTTCAGCCCTTCGCGAACACCTTGACTCAATGCATTGACCGGTGGATTGTCGACGGTCAGTACAGCCACCTTTCCCTTTGTATCAAAATCAACCATGTCTGTAATAGCTACCATAAAACTTTCTCCATAAAATTTGTTTAGATTACCCTTGTTTCCACATAAGGTTCAA
>JAFDDL010000340.1 GCA_019310865.1 Deltaproteobacteria bacterium
CGAATCCTCATACTCGCTCCCGCAGTCATCCTTGCCATATTGCTTCAATCCTATTATTGGGTGCCCACCTACACCAAACAGACCAAGGGCAATCCGCACCGCCTCACCGAATTCATCACCGCCTCTATCGGTGACGCCAGCCTGCTCAATCCGATCTTGTCGGCGGACACCGCCAGCAGCGAGATTGAAAACAAGGTATTTGAAGGACTTATCGATCGGGACGAAAACCTGCTCCTGCGCGGACGGCTGGCAACCGGATGGGAAATTTCTGAAGAAGCCTATTTCTATATCAACGAATCCGCCGAAATCCCGGAAATGGGTAAACTTACCCCCGAAAAAATGATCGATTTTTTCCATCAGACCCTTGACTGGGATCATCTGGCCGACGTTTCACTGATACCGCCGCATACATACGTTACCACCCGTCCGGTGGACACTGAATCGGGTGCCGGCGAGGGCAAACTGATTGAATTTCAAGTGTCGGCGCCGGCGCGCATCAAATTCAGCCTAACGCGGGTCGACCCGGCGCTCTTTGACCGACTTGCGAAGATTCTGGGTCCCTCGTATTTTTCCGATTTCAAAGCGACTCGGTATGTTCAGTCCCGTCAGGAGATGCCCGGGGATTCGGTAGCCAACCATGCGCGTTTTTTGCTACCCGTCACCGAACACAACCCGGTCCTTCTGTTTCACCTGCGCCCGGGTGTCCGGTTTCATGACGGTCATCTGTTTGATGCCGATGATGTCAAGTTTACTTATGAATCCATCATGAACCCCGGAAACCTGTCTCCCCGGATTGCCGATTATGAGCCGGTGAAAGAACTGACCGTGATCGATCCCCTGACGGTTCGCATCGTCTACAAGCGACTCTTTTCACCGGCCATTACGAGCTGGTCCATTGGGATATTGCCGACGCATCTGCTCAACGCCGAGGCGTTGAAAAAAGAGGCCGTATCCCGGGGAAAGGATCCGGACAACTTCACCATTCGTCACAGTCGATTCAACCGCAAACCCGTGGGTTGCGGCCCGTTTCGATTTTCACAATGGAAATCCGACCAGTATATCGAGTTGGACCGGTTTGACGAATACTGGGATGGGCCGCCCAACTATGTGCGATATGTCTATCGCATCATTCCGGACCCGCTGACCCAGGAAATGGAATTTTATGCGGGAACCATCGATAATTACGATGTTCAGCCGCACCAAGTCAACCGCCTGATCAAAGACGACCGGTTCCAGAAATTTTCAGGCACCTCCTTCGGATACTCCTATATCGGCTACAACCTGCGTCGCAAACCGTTTGATGATTCGCGGGTCAGACGGGCGCTGGGAATGGCAATCGATACTGAGCAAATCATCAAATATGTGCTTTATGGGCAAGGCGAACGGATAACAGGGCCGTTTCTCAAACAAACCGAGTTTTATAACCGTGATGTCGAGCCGCTCCCCTACGATCCGGAGGGCGCACAGGCCCTGCTGGCCCAAGCCGGTTGGGTGAAAAATGAAGCGGGGCGATTGGAAAAAGACGGCAAGCTCCTCCGGTTTACCCTGATCACCAACAGCGGTAATACGCTTCGCAGAGACATTCTCGCGATCGCCCAAAACGCTTGGGAAAAAATCGGGATCGAAGTACGAACCGACCTGCTTGAGTGGTCCGTGTTTTTACAGGAGCGGGTCAACAAGCTCGACTTTGATGCGCTGATCCTCGGTTGGTCCATGTCCATTGAACCGGATCCTTATCAGATCTGGCATTCGAGCCAGACCGATCCCATTGAACTTAATTTTGTGGGTTACCAGGACCCGATAGCGGACGTGCTCATCGAAAGCATTCGTGAGACTTACGACATCGACCGAAAAATCGATTACTGCCATCAGCTTCATGAGCGCATCGCCGGGGCCCAGCCGTATACCTTTCTATACGTTGGAAAATGGACGGCGGTATTGGACAATCGAATCGTAATTAAAACCACAGGACCCAGTGGTGAACCGGTATTTCAACCCATTACGCCGACCAAAACCGGCAGCTACGCCTTTCATTTCAACCGCTGGATCAAGCTGACCCAGCCACCGAATTTTGCGGCACAAGGATAGGTGACCCACCGCCATGGTACGGTTTATCGGAAAAAGCATCGTTCAAAAGCTCGTGACCCTGTTTTTCGTCTCGGTGATCTCGTTTCTGATTATTCATCTGGCGCCCGGCAGCCCGAGTCAGGTTGATCCCATGAATCCAAAATTCACCCGGGAGGTTGTGGAAAGATTCCAGCGCGAATTTCATCTGGACAAGCCGCTGCATGTTCAGTACTTCTATTTTTATCGGGATCTGTTTACCGGAAAAACCGTCTCCTGGAAAGATCAACGGCCGGTATTGATCAAGATATGGGAGCGGTTTGTCAACAGCCTGCCGCTATTTGTGGTGGGTACACTGCTCACCTGGACCCTTGCCTTCCCGGTGGGCATCCGGTCAGCCATCGGCCGAAACGGACTCTATGACCGAAGCGCCACCTTTATATCGTACCTGCTTATCTCCATACCGGGATTCTTTTTCGCCTACATCCTCATTATTTTGATCGTCAACACATTGCATGTGCCGGTCATCGGTATGGAAAGTTTCGGGCTGGGCGCGGCAGCCTTGCACGTGCGGATCATGGACCGTATCTGGCACCTGCTGATCCCCTCGGTCCTGGGGGCCACCGGCGGTATTGCCGTCCTGTCCCGATATGTCCGGGGGCAGATGCTGGAAGTGATCGGCCAGGACTATATCCGCACCGCCCGGGCCAAGGGTCTACCCGCCGAAGCGGTATATTACAAGCATGCCCTGCGAAATACCCTGCTGCCGTTTGTAACCATGTTCGGGCTTATTTTACCTGGCCTGATCGGCGGATCGGTCATCATTGAATCGATCTTCTCGTGGCCGGGTATGGGGCGCATGGCCTACGAAGCAATTCTGGCCCGGGATTACCCAGTGATTTTGACAGTGAATTTTCTATCGGCCATTCTGGTATTGATCGGAACCTTCATTTCAGACCTGCTGTACCTGGTGGTCGATCCGAGGATTCGGCTATGACCCCATCCGCGTCATTGGATCAATCCATTATTTTGGAGGCCCCCGCGGCACCCAGGCGGACCCGATTCCAACTGCTCTGGGACCCGTTCCGCGAAAATCGCATGGCCGTAGGCGGATTGATCATATTCATGCTCTTTTTCCTGGTGGCACTGGCCGGGTTGTTTTTAACCACCGGCAAAAATCCACTCCTCGATCCATCGGCCATACAGCTCAAAGACAAGCTTCGACCGCCCTTTTACAGACCGGATGCGAACAATCCGGCATCCGGCCGGGGGCCGATTATGGGTATTTACCTTTGCGGAACCGATGATCTTGGCCGGGACGTTTTCGCCCGCATGCTCCAGGGCGCATGGGTCTCGCTGACCGTCGGATTCGTGGCGGTGGGCATATCGGTTATCATCGGGATCTTCATGGGCGGCATTGCCGGATATTTCGGTCACCGGAAAATACTGCCTGGATTGTCCATCGATGCTTTGATCATGCGCCTTGTGGACATCATGCTCTGTTTTCCAAGCTTTTTTCTGATCTTGACGGTGGTGGCCATCCTGCCGGCCAGCATCTACAATATCATGGTGGTTATCGGCCTGACCAGCTGGATGGGAACCACCCGATTCGTTCGAGCGGAATTTCTCTCTCTGCGCGAGCAGGACTTCGTTGCCGCCGCACGGGCTTTGGGAATCGGCAATTTCCGGATCATTTTCCGTCACATGATGCCCAATGCCATGGCGCCGGTTCTAGTGTCGGCAACCATCGGAATTGCATCAGCCATTTTAACCGAAGCCGGGTTGAGCTTTCTCGGCTTCGGCGTCCCGCCGCCCCACGCCACCTGGGGCAACATTCTATCGGACGGAAAACGGTTTATCTTTGATGCGCCGTGGCTCACCTTTATTCCGGGAATCACGATTTTAATTATCGTACTGGCATTCAACCTGTTCGGGGAGGGATTGCGCGATGCGCTCAATCCGAAGCTGCGCCGTGGAAACTGATACCGATCATGCCCGCCCCCTGCTGTCGGTCCAAGGGCTAAAAGTACAGTTTCACGACAGTCGCCACACCGCAAAGGCCGTGGACGGCATCGGGTTCGAGGTGTTTTCCGGAGAAACGGTCTGCCTGGTGGGCGAATCTGGCTGTGGAAAAACCGTTTCCGCGTTGAGCATACTGGGACTCATTCCCCAGCCGCCCGGTAAAATCGCGCAGGGGCGTATTGAATTTAAGGGCGATACGCTTTTGGGCCTCACCGAAACGGAGATGCAAAAAATTCGGGGGCATCAGATCGCCATGGTTTTTCAAGAACCATTGACCTCCCTCAACCCGGTTTTTACCATCGGCCATCAGATCGAAGAGGCCATGGTGGCCCATGGCATTGTCAACGCAAAAGAAGCTCAAAGACGCAGTATCGCCCTTTTAGAAGATGTGGGGATTCCGGCACCGGCGGACCGCATTAACGATTACCCCCATCAGCTCAGTGGCGGCCAGCGCCAGCGTGTCATGATCGCAATGGCCCTGGCGTGTAATCCGGATCTGGTGATTGCCGATGAACCCACAACGGCCCTGGATGTGACCGTCCAGGCCCAGATTCTGTCGCTCTTCAGTCGACTGCAGAAAAAACATGATATGTCGCTATTATATATCACCCATGATCTGGGCGTTGTATCCGCCATTGCCGACCGCGTCTATGTCATGTACGCCGGAATCATTGTCGAACAGGGAACCGCCCGGGAGATATTTGAAGCCCCCCGGCACCCCTACACCCAGGGCCTTCTGGCGTCCTTGCCCACGCGAGAAAAAAGAGGCAACCGCCTGTACAGTATTCCGGGGTCTGTTCCGGATCCGGCCCATAAACCGTCGGGTTGCCCCTTTCACCCGCGATGCCCCCATGCGATGCCCACATGTCAAAGCCGGGAACCTGATTTA
>JAFDDL010000341.1 GCA_019310865.1 Deltaproteobacteria bacterium
GCCTTGACCGGCAGGAAGTGGTTGGAGGCCAGGATGAGGGTGTCGATTTGACGCGTTTTTAATGGATGAAGATATTTTTTTGCGATGAGGTGGGTTTCCGGTCGCTTGAGCCACCCTTGCGCCACCAATTGTATCAAAACCGGGCAAGGGGCCTGGTACACCTTCGTGTCCGGATGGCTGCGCCGAATGCGATCCGGATATTGACCGCTTGCCACCGTGGCCGTGGTTGCCATGATGCCGATCGCCTTGCGGGGGCCGGCATCAAGGGCAAGCTGAACGCTTATCGTTACCGGATCAAAGAGATGGGTCCCATTCGGTATCTGCAAGTTCGCAGCCAGGGCCGCAGCCGTGTGAGAGGCGATGATGATGACCCGGGCACCGGCGGCGGTGAGAAAAGAAATCCCTTTCTGCACATGTGCCGAGATGGCTTCAGCGCTTTTATCACCAAACGGCATGTGGGCCGTGTCCCCGAAATACAGCAGGTCGCAGCGCGGCAGCTGACGGCGAATTTGCCGCAGAACCCGAAGCCCGCCAATGCCTGAATCGAATATACCGATCATCTGTTTACCGCAATGGTTTGAAGGGTTCGCTGCGCTGCCTTGCATCAACGCCGGTCCAATACCCGGGCCACACAGGCGCGAATCATGTGCGGTGAAAAATCGGTCCGCATTCCCGGACAGGAACCGGCCATGGCATACCAGTTTTGCGGATCGGTCACCACGCTTTGAATGAAAGGCCATGCCCTGCACATGCGCGGTTTCACCGGGTGAATGGCACAGAGATTGTTTTCCCGGAATATGCAGAAACCATCTTCACCCTGCACCAGCACCAGCCGGCGGCCCGATTGGCAGCAGTCGTCGCGGCGAATGCGTGCCGGCGGTTCATGGATAAACTTTCCGATGCGCTCAATGTCGGCTTCGGACACATAGGTTCCGCCGTACCCCTTGCAGCAATCCCCGCATTGGCGGCACTGGAAAATCTGATCCGAAGTGACCGTCTCGGGCAAACTACATGTCATGCCGGGTCTCCATGGCGCGTTTGAGGGTCAACGGGTCGACATATTTCAAATCACCCCCGACGGGCACACCGGAAGCGATGCGGGACACTTTGGCCGGCAGGGGCGCCAGTTGCTGGGCGATATAGGACGCGGTCGTCTCACCTTCCAGACTCGTCCCGGTGGCCAGCACGACCTCTTCAACGGTTCCGCTTTGCACCCGCTTGACCAGTTCGTCAATTCGAATGTATTCCGGGCCGATGCCGTCCATGGGCGATAAATAACCACCGAGCACCAGATAATACCCGCCAAAGGCGCCGGATTTTTCGATGGAGACCAGATCCGCCGGCTGCTCCACCACACATAGCTGTTTCGGATCGCGCGACGTATCATTGCAAATTCGGCAAAGATCACTGTCGCTGAGCGAAAAACACCGGCGGCATAGCCGAATCCGCTCCTTGACCTCCATCAGGCTCTGGGAGAGGGCTTCCACGGATCGACGCGGGGACCGAAGCACGTGCAGGGCCAGCCGTTCTGCGGTTTTCTCCCCGATTCCCGGCAGATGGGATAGATTTTTTATCAAACTGAGCATGGATGCCGGATAATGATTCATGGTCGGTCCGTTACGTAAGGCCGGGTATGTTCATCCCGCCGGTCAACTGACTCATCTTTTCCGTCATCATCTCTTGTGATTTGGCCAGTGCATCGTTAATGGCCGCCAATACCAGGTCCTGAAGCATCTCCACATCATCCGGATCGACCACTTCCTTTTCGATATCAAGGGAGAGGATCTGCTGTTTGCCGTTGACAACCACCCTGACCATTCCCCCGCCCGCTGATGCCTCGATGGTCTGGGCCTCGGCCTCCTCCTGCATTTTCATCATCTGGCCCTGAAGCTTCTGAGCCTGCTTCATCAGGTTTCCCATTTTTTTCATAATCTCATACCTCCATTGGGGCGGATGTTTATTCTAACTTCACATCCACAACCGTCCCATTAAACAGTTCAATGGCATCGGCCACCACCGGATGGCCCATTGCCGCGGATTTTCGCTCGTTTACCTTCTCGTTGGCCGTCCGGCCCGGTTTCGGGGAATCGGTTTTGGCGATAACCCGTATTGCCATCGGCTTTCCGAAATAGTCCCGGCACACTTTTTTGAGGCCGGATATATTTTTTGCCTTTTTGACCATGTTCAAATTGAACTGGCTTCCGTTGACTTCGATTTCCAGCCCCGTCTCGTCAAGCTGTTTCAGGGCGCTTTTTGCCAGATTGGCTGCCAGGGACGGCTGTTTTTCCGCGATCAGCGCTGTCAATTCCGCCCAGATATCGGGCAATGATTTTTCCGCTGCGCCATGTTCCCGGGGCGCAACACTTGCCGGCTCGGGCGGTTTTGCCGCCACGGGGGCTTCGCCCGTTGATCCTTGGGTGCCCGGTGGGCCGGGTGTATCTAAATCCGCTGTACCAAAACGGCTGCGGGTGTCATGAAGGGTGTTTGGGGCCGGACCCGCAATGACCGGCTTGGTAAGCAGATCCTTTCGCAAACCGTCCAGGCGCTCAATGAGCGTCTCGATGGGCAGCGCCGGTTTAACCCGGGCCAGACGAATCAGGGTCATCTCCATGGCCAGTCTGGGCTGCAAGGCATACCGGATAGCGGTTTCCTCGCCTGTCAAGCGATCGAAGAGCTGATGCAATGTGGTGTCGGGAACGTCGGCGACCTGTTGGGCTGCCAGATCGATCTCCGCGGGCTGCATATCGACCAGCCCCGCAGCGTTCTTGGCCGTTTTCACAACCAGCAGATTCCGGAAATGCAACACGAGGTCATGGTAGAGTTTTTTCAGATCCCTTCCGCTGTCATACATCTTCTGGACAATGGAGAGCAGCTTTTGCACATTCGCGTTAAATACCGCCTCGGAAATAGAAAAAAGCTGGGGGGTATCGAATACGCCCAGAATTTCAAGTACCTTGGCATGTGAGATCTCCCCTTGTGAGCAGGCAAATACCTGGTCCAGCAGGCTCATGGCATCGCGCATCGCCCCACCGGCTTCGCGGGAGATGAGACGAAGGCTTTCCTCGGGGATTTGCGTATCCTCCCTGCCGCAGATGTCCTTTAGATGTGCCATGATGGCATCGGCCCCGATTCGACGAAGGTCGTAGCGCTGGCAGCGCGACAGGATCGTAACGGGTATCTTATGCGGCTCGGTTGTGGCAAAAAAGAACAGAATATGCGACGGCGGTTCTTCCAGGGTTTTTAAAAGCGCATTAAACGCCGCGACACTGAGCATATGCACTTCGTCAATGATATAGATCTTATGGAGACTGTAGGCCGGCAGGTATTTGACATTGTCGCGAAGCTCGCGGACCTGATCGACGCTGTTGTTGGACGCGCCGTCGATTTCAAACACGTCCGCCGAAGATCCTGCGGTGATGTCGCTGCACGATTGGCAGACATTGCACGGAACCGGTGTCGGTCCTTTCTTGCAGTTCATGGCCTTTGCCATCACCCGGGCAATGGTGGTTTTACCGGTACCCCGGGGCCCGGAAAACAAGATGGCATGGGCCACACGGCCCGATGACACTGCGTTGGCAAGCGTTTGGGTGACGTGCGCCTGTTGAACCACCTGCTCAAAATTTTGGGGGCGATATTTGCGTGCGAGGACAAGATAGGACATTACACAAACATTCCGAACCTGATACCATTTTGCCGGGGTGGAAGGGAAGGGTGCCCGAAAATGAATTTGGCGGAGAGAGAGGTCATTTAATTCAAGGTGTATTTTATATTAAAATAAGAATAGGGAGCCGTCGCCGACTCCCTTTGCTTTCTGCCAACTTCTGTCAGAATGCCGAGATAAAGTCAAGAACTTTCCATCAGCCGGCCTATCCTGTTCATGACGTGCCATATCCGGCCGAAGTGTGAAGGCGTTGTCTCTTTCAGGGCTCCCTGGCTGTCCTCTGGACTGCGATGTTCGGCTGAGATTATTTGTATCTTTTTACGATGGTTCAATGAATGAAATAGTTTCGAGCCCCGGCACTCTTTCAAACTCATTAATATTTTCTGTTAACACAGCACAGTTATGAACGATTGCTGTTGCTGCGATGATTAAATCATGGGCGCCAATCATTTGTCCTTGTTTGGCGAGTGCTGCAAATAAACCAGCATGCACCCTAGCCGCTTCGGTATTAAAACTCAAAACAGGTATTTTAGCCAATACGGATTCGACAAAAGCAGAACGGCGAGTTTTTCTTTCATCGCTATTAGCATAATGAACCCCAACCATTAATTCTGAAACAGTTATGGCGCTTATATACACATCTCCAAATTTTTCCCATTTTGAAAAATCTATTGATTTGCCTGATCGTTCCGAATAAATAAAAACATTTGTATCTAGCATTAATCCCATTCATTCTGCTCCAGTGGAACTTTTTTTCGAATATCCGCCAAATCTTTTGCAAAGGCTTTTGCATCTTCACCAAGCGAAGGAAGATCAGCAAAAAGCCTGTTTAGATTTTTAACTTTTAATGGTGATTCAGGGGCAACTGGAGATATGATAGCAATAACCTTATTTCCGCGCTCTAGTTCCACAATTGTTCCTTGGTAATAAACCCGATTTAACAGATCTGAAAATTGACGAACAGCTTGTGTTACGGTTACACGTTCCATTTTTATATCCCCTTCGTGTTAAATCATATAATATGATAATCATACTCACCATTTTTAGTTTTGTAAAGGGGGTTTTTGATCTTTATTAGATTTGGTTGGATTTTGATCTGGAGAGAGGCCATTTAATCCAAGGAATATTTTATATCAATATAAGGATGTTATAAATTTCAAAATTTAAAAATACCGTCACTTTTTTCGGTCGGTATCTTTGTCTGTTGTTTTAGTTTGCACAATAATCCCATGGAATATTAACTTTTGGCCGAATTTGCTCATACCTCCACGGTAGCCATAATATCTTTGATTAAAGGATCCCCTCCCGAA